>JAFTHC010000178.1 GCA_017457625.1 Kiritimatiellia bacterium | reverse complement strand
CGTGCGGTCGGCGCGGACCATCTCGAGCACCTTGCGGGCGCTGCCGAGGCCGGAGCACACCGCCACGTTGACCGAGAGGCCGGGCGCGACCTCGACCTTGGCCTCCTTGACGCCGTCGAGCCCGCGGACCGCGCGGAAGTTCACCGCGTCGCCGGAGAGGTTCTCGCCGGTGAGGATCGTGTGGACGCTGCGCAGCGCCGCCTCGAGCACGCCGCCCGTGACGCCGAAGATGACGCCCGCGCCGGTCGACTCGCCCAGCGGGCTGTCGTAGTCCTCGTCGTCGCGGTTCGCGAGGTTGATGCCGGCTTCGCGCAGCAGGCGCACGAGTTCGCGCGTCGTGATCACGTAGTCGACGTCCTTCACGCCGCCGGGGGCGAACTCGGGGCGCGCGGCCTCGTATTTCTTCGCCTGGCAGGGCATGACGGAGACGACGATCAGGTCCTCGGGCTTCACGCCGATCTTCTCGGCGTAGTAGCTCTTGGCGACCGCGCCGAACATCTGCTGCGGGCTCTTGCAGGAGCTCGGGATGTCCAGCAGGTCCGGGAAGTGGTGTTCGAGGAAGTTGATCCAGCCCGGGCAGCACGAGGTGAGGATCGGCAGGTGCGCCTCCTTCTGCGCGTCGGCGGCGCTCTTGCCGGCTTTCACCAGCTCGAGACACTTCTTCACGCGGCCCACCAGCTCGTTGCCTTCCTCCATGATCGTGAGGTCGGCGGAGAAGTCGGTGTCGAACACCTTGTCGAAGCCGAGCATGCGGAGCGCGGCGACGAGCTTGCCGGTGACCGGCTCGCCCGGCTTGAAGCCGAACTCCTGGCCGATGGCGACGCGGACCGCGGGGGCGGTCTGGACGATCACGGTCTTCTTCGGGTCGTGGATCGCGGCCATGACCTTCTTGGTGTAGGAGACGCCGACGATGGCCCCGACGGGGCACACGTTGACGCACTGGCCGCAGAAGGTGCAGGAGCTGTCCGCGAGCGGGATCATCGAGGCGGTGCCGACCTTGGCGGGGAAGCCGCGGCCGTTGCCCGTGAGCGCGCCGACCGTCTGCACCTTGTTGCAGACCGTTTCGCAGCGGCGGCACATGACGCACTTGCTCAGGTCGCGCATGATCGCGGCGCTCTCGTCCACCGGGTAGCTGTTGCGCTCGCCCTGGTAGGAGATCTCGCGGATGCCGAACTCGGCGGCGAGCTTCTGCAGCTCGCACTCCTGGTTCTTGGCGCAGGTGAGGCAGTTCTGCGGGTGGTCCGAGAGGAGCAGCTCCAGGACCGTCCGGCGCGCCTTCATCGCGCGGGCGCTGTTCGTCCACACCTCCATGTTGGGGGCGACGGGCGTGGCGCACGCGGGCGCGAGGATCTTGCGCGGGCCGCGGATGCCGGTCGCCTCGACGAGGCAGAGGCGGCACGACGCGGGCTTGTTCGCGACGCCGCACCCGACGTCCGGACAGTAGCACAGCGTCGGGATGTGGATGTCGAGCTTCTTGGCGGCGTCGAGGATCGTGGAGCCCTGGGGCACCTCGACCTGCTTGCCGTTGATCGTGATGGTGATGTTGGCCATGGTGAAATCCTCCTACTCCTTGACGATGGCCTTGAACGGGCAGTTGTCGATGCAGGCGCCGCACTTGATGCACTTCGCCTGGTCGATGACGTGCTGCTTCTTGATCTCGCCCGTGATCGCGCCGACGGGGCAGTTGCGGGCGCACTTGGTGCAGCCCTTGCACTTGTCGGTGATCTTGAGCTTGAAGAGCTTGGTGCAGGTCCCGGCCGGGCACTTCTTGTCGCGCACGTGGGCGATGTATTCGTCCTTGAAGTAGCGCAGCGTCGAGAGGATCGGGTTCGGGGCCGTCTGGCCGAGGCCGCAGAGCGCGGTGTCGCGGATCGTGTTGGCGAGGTCCTCCAGCTCCACGAGCATCTCCTCGGTGCCCTTGCCGTCGCAGATCTTCTCGAGCATCTCGAGCATGCGGCGGGTGCCGATGCGGCAGGGGGTGCACTTGCCGCAGGACTCGTCCTTGGTGAAGCCGAGGTAGAACTTCGCCATCGCGGGCATGCAGTCCTTGTCGGAAAGGACGATCATGCCGCCCGAGCCCATCATCGACCCGATCTTCATGAGCGAGCCGTAGTCGATCGGCGTGTCGAGGTTCTCCTTGGTGATGCAGCCGCCGGAGGGGCCGCCGGTCTGGACGGCCTTGAATTCGCGGCCGCCGGAGATGCCGCCGCCGATGTCGTAGATGATCTCCCGGAGCGTGGTGCCCATCGGGACCTCGACGAGGCCGACGTTGTTCACCTGGCCCGCGAGCGCGAAGACCTTCGTGCCGGCGTTGCCGGAGACGGTCTTGACCCAGTGGCCGTTCTCGTCGCGCTCGGTCACCCAGTTGCCGATCTTGCTGTACCAGGCGGCGCCCTTGCGCAGGATGACGGGGATCGAGGCGTAGGTCTCGACGTTGTTCACGTTGGTGGAGCAGCCCCAGTAGCCGCCGCCGATGTTGGCGGGGAAGGGCGGCTTGGTGGTCGGCTCGCCGCGCTGGCCCTCCATCGAGTGGATGAGGGCCGTCTCCTCGCCGCAGACGAACGCGCCGGCGCCGAGCTTGATCTCGATGTCGAAGCAGAAGTCCGTGCCGAGGATGTTCTTGCCGAGAAGCCCGCACGCGCGCGCCTGGTCGATCGCCATCTGGAGGCGGGACACGGCGAGCGGATACTCCGCGCGGATGTAGACGAGGCCCTTCTGGGCGCCGATCGCGTAGGCGCCGATGGCCATCGCCTCGACGACGCTGGACGGGTCGCCCTCCATGATCGAGCGGTCCATGAACGCGCCCGGGTCGCCTTCGTCGGCGTTGCAGACGATGTATTTCTCGTCGGCCTTCACGCCCGCGGCGATCTTCCACTTGAGGCCCGTCGGGAAGCCCGCGCCGCCGCGCCCGCAGATGCCCGAGTCGAGCACCTCCTGCACGACGTCCATCGGCTTCATCTCCGTGAGCGCCTTGGCGAGGCCCTGGTAGCCCTCGTTGGCGATGTACTCCTCGAGGTTCTCCGCCTCGATGAGGCCGCAGTTGCGCAGCGCGATGCGCTCCTGCTTGGCGTAGAACGGCATCTTGGCGTAGTCGTGGATCTTCTCCTTGAGCGTCGGCTCCACGTAGAGCAGGCGCTCGACGACCTCGTGGCCGACGACGTGCTTCGCGACGATCTCCGCGGCGTCCGCCGGGGTGACCTGCACGTAGAAGACGTTGTCGGGCATGACCTTCACGATCGGGCCCTGCGCGCAGAAGCCGAAGCAGCCGGACTGGATCACGCGCACGTCGTTCTCGAGCCCGGCCTTCTTGATCTCCTCGCGCAGGTTCGCCATGAGCTCCTGCGAATTGGACGCGTGGCAGCCGGTGCCGCCGCAGCAGATGATGTCCTTCTTCTTCGAATCGATCGAGCCGGCGGCGAGGCGGCGGGCGAGCTTGCCCTTGGCGGCCTCGGAGGCGGCCATGAGATCGGCCTT
>JAFTHC010000177.1 GCA_017457625.1 Kiritimatiellia bacterium | reverse complement strand
GTGGACCTCCTGATCTCCATCAACCTGACGATTTCGACCGTGATGCTGATGCTGTCGCTCTACCTGCCGAGGGCGCTGGCGTTCTCCACGTTCCCGTCGATGCTGCTCTTCACGACGCTCTACCGGCTCGCGCTCAACGTCACCACCACGCGCCTCATTCTCCTCAAGGCCGACGCCGGCGAAATCATCTACACCTTCGGCAACTTCGTCGTCGGCGGCAACTTCGTCGTCGGCGCCGTCATCTTCCTCATCATCACGATCGTCCAGTTCGTCGTGATCGCCAAGGGCGCAGAGCGCGTCTCCGAGGTCGCCGCCCGCTTCACCCTCGACGCCATGCCCGGCAAGCAGATGTCGATCGACGCCGACCTGCGCGCCGGGGCCATCGACCAGGAGACGGCCAAGCAGCGCCGCAACGAGCTGGCGAAGGAATCTCAGCTCTACGGCGCGATGGACGGCGCGATGAAGTTCGTGAAGGGCGACGCCATCGCTGGCCTCATCATGACGGCGATCAACATCGTCGGCGGCATCTGCGTCGGCGTGTTCATGAACGGCAAGGAGGTCGGCTGGGCCGTCTCGAAATACGGCATCCTCACGATCGGCGACGGCCTCGTCTCGCAGATTCCGGCGCTCCTCGTCTCGATCACCTCCGGCGTCATCGTGACGCGCGTCGGCGACGTGGACAACAAGCCGCTCGGCCAGGACATCATCGACCAGTTCTTCGCGCAGCCCAAGGCGATCCTGCTCGGCGCGCTGATGCTCGTCGCGATCGGCCTCATCCCCGGCTTCCCGAAGGTGCAGATTTTCGGCCTCGCGGCGTTCGTCGCGGTCGTCGGCTACAGCCTCATGCTGAAGGCGAAGATCGCCAGGGCCCGCGCCGAAAAGGCCGAGGACCCGCTCGCCGCCGCCGCGCCGTCGGAGGGCAAGGCCCCGCGCCCGAAGAAGAAGGACGGCGACGACTTCTCGATGGTGACGCCGCTCACGGTCGATATCGACGCGGACATCCGCGGCGCGCTCTCCTACGAGGCGCTCAACGACCAGATCATGTCCATCCGCCGCGCCCTCTACCACGACCTCGGCGTCCCGTTCCCCGGCATCAACCTCTCGCTCAACCCGGCGCTCCGCGAGGGCCGCTACCGGCTGCTCGTCAACGAAGTGCCCGTCTCCGAAGGCGTGCTGCGCAAGGGGTGCGTCTTCGCGCTCGAATCGCCGGAGAACCTTTCGGCGACGGGCGTCGCGTTCGAGGGCGGCAAGCCCTTCCTCGCCGGCTACGAGACCTGCTGGGTCAAGGAGGAGGACAAGGCGAAGCTCGACGAATCGGGCGTCCGCTCGCTCGACCTCGGCGGCGTCCTCTCCTACCACCTCTCAAGCGTCCTCCGGCGCTACGCCCACGAGTTCCTTTCGCTCCAGGAAACGCGGCTCCTCTTCGACCACATGGAGAAGGAGGCGCCGGAACTCGTCAAGGAGGTGCAGCGCGTCCTGCCGCTCCAGAAGATCACCGACGTCCTCCAGCGCCTCGTGCAGGAGGGCATCTGCATCCGCGACCTCAAGCGCATCACGCAGACGCTCATCGAATGGGGCCAGAAGGAGAAGGACTCCGTCCTGCTCGTCGAATACGTCCGTTCGGCGCTCTCCCGCTACATCTCCTACAAGTTCTCCGGCGGGCAGAACATCGTCGCGGCCTACCTGCTCGACCCCGCCCTGGAGGAGAAGATCCGCAAGTCCGTGCGCCAGACCTCCTCCGGCTCCTACCTCGCGATGGACCCGGCGACGGTGCGCGCCATCCTCGCCGTCGTGAAGCGCACGGTCGGCGACCTCTCCAAGATCCCGCAAAAGCCCGTCATCATCGTGTCCGTCGATATCCGCCGCTACTTCCGCAAGATGATCGAAAAGGACTGGTACGAACTGCCCGTCCTCTCCTTCCAGGAGCTTAGCGCCGAAATCAACATCCAACCCCTGGGGAGGCTCAAATTATGAGCGTTGGACCGTTGAACCGTTGGACCGTTGAACCGTCGGCCGTCGGCTGTCGAATGTCGGCTGTCGGCTGTCGAATGTCGGAAGGATTTGAACTGCCATGAGCTTTCTTCTGAAAATCCTCGACGGGCCGAACAAGGGCGCGGAGATCGCCCTGCCCGAAGGCGTCGCCGTCACGCTCGGCAAGGGCGACGACTGCGACATCGTCCTCGCGGACGCTACTCTCCCCGACGCGCCGGTCTCGCTCGCGGCCGCGCCTGACGGCGTGACGCTCGACGGTGCGCCACTCGAATCCCTCCACGTGAAGACCATCGGCGCGACCTCCTTCGCCGTCGGCCCCGACGGCGCCCCCTGGGGCGAACTCGCATGGCCGGAGAAGGAATCGTTGAAGGTTGAAGGTTCAAAGGTTGAAGGTTCTAGTTCAGAGATAGTCAACGGAGCGCCTAACCTTAAACCTTCAACGGAGGGCGCGGCGTCTGCGCCGCGCCGGCGCAGCGCAGGTTGCCTGATTCCCGCAGCAGTCATCCTCATTCTCCTCTTCCTGATTGCCTGGTTCCTGCTGCCGCGCATTCGCAGCGGCGTATCAGGCACTGGCGATTCCCTTCAATCCGCCAACCTTCAACCTTCAAACCTTCAACCTTCAACGCTCTCCTCCTTGGCCGACCGCTTTGGTCTGGCCGTTGAAGAGTCCGAAGCTGGCGCAACGCGCGTCACCGGAAACTTCGCCACGCGCCGCGAGCGCCTTGCCGCCACAGCGGAGTTCTATGCCGCGCAGCCAGGCGTCGATCTAGACCTCTCCGACGACGAATCGCTCCGCACCGCCGCCGAGGACACCCTCGCCATGCTTTCCGAGGCGGACCTGCGCGTCGCCGCCGCGACGAACCGCGTGCTGGCCCTTTCCGGCACAGCCCGCGACATCCGCCGCACGCTCGAAGCCCTCGCCGCCGACCTGCCCAAACTACGCGACGTGGATGTTTC
>JAFTHC010000176.1 GCA_017457625.1 Kiritimatiellia bacterium | reverse complement strand
TGAGTTCGGCCTGGTCGAGCGAATCGGCCGAGAGGTCGTTCACGAAGCTGGCTTCGGGCGTGACCTGCGAGGCCTCGACGTGGAGGCTTTCGACGACGATCTGCTTGACTTTCTCTTCGAGGGTCATGGTTGGTTTCCTTTTGGGGTTGTTGGGTTGGTTGTTGTTTGGTCGTGAAGGTCTGACGGTCTAATGGTCTGATGGTCTGGTGGTCTGGTGGTCTGATGGTCTGACGGTCGGGAGGTCGGGAGGTCGAGGGTCGGACTCGGAACCGGCGGACGCCGCGGCGAAAAGCGCTACGGCATGAGCATGCCGCCGTTGACGGAGAGCACCTGCCCGGTCACGTAGGACGCCGCGTCGGACGCGAGGAACGCGACCGCCTTGGCGATGTCCTGCACCTCGCCGAACTTCTTCAGCGGGATGATCGAAAGCATCTGCTGCTTGACGGCGTCCGGCAGGACCTCCGTCATCTTGCTGTTGATGAACCCGGGCGCGACCGCGTTCACGCGCACGCCGCGGCCGCCGAGCTCGCGCGCGGTGGTCTTGGTGAGGGCGATCAGCCCCCCCTTGCTCGCGCTGTAGTTGGCCTGGCCCGCGTTGCCCATGAGGCCCACGACGGAGGCGATGTTCACGATCGCGCCGCTGCGCGCCCGCATCATGAGCTTGCCCGCTTCGCGCGTCACCAGAAACGCGCCCTTGAGGTTGATGTCCAGCACCGTGTCCCAGTCCGCCTCGGACATGCGGACGAGCAGCCCGTCGCGCGTGACGCCGGCGTTGTTCACCACGACGTCCAGCGAACCGAAAAGCCGCGCCGCCTCGGCGACGCCCGCCACGACGCTCTCCTCCTTGGAAACGTCCAGCGCGAGCGACTCGGCCTTCACGCCCTCGATCGCGCGCAGCGCGGCGACCGTTTCCCCGCACCAGTCCTTCTGCACGTCGCAGACGACGATCTGCGTGGCGACGCCGCTGCGGGCGAGTTCTTCGCAAATGGCGCGGCCGATGCCGCGGGCGGATCCGGTGACGAGTGCTGTTTTCATGGGTGCGTGATGCGCGCGGATTATGTCACAAACGCGGCCGCTTGTGAAGACCCAAAATGCAAAAATTCAAAAAAAGTCCCTTTCCGTTTGATTTCCGCCGCCGGGAACCCCCGCGGCCGCGCCGGGGGAGCGCCCCAGCGGCCTTTCTTTTTGCCCCGCCGTGTGGTAGGATGCGGCGCCATGCAGCTTCCCTTCCTCGCTCCGTCCGGTTTTCCCGATTTTCCCGCCCTGTCGCCCGCCGCCGCGCGCGAGGCGCTGCCGCGTCTCCTGGCGGACGCGGAGGCCCGCGTGGCCGCGCTCGAACGCGCCGCGGAGCCGACGTGGGACGGCCGCGTCCGCGCGCTCGCGGACGCCACGCGCCCGCTCGCGTTCGCGTGGCATCTCGTCGAACACGTGCTCGGCGTCTGCAATTCGGACGCCTGGCGCGCGCTCGAGGAGGAATTCCAGCCGGAAATCGTCCGCTTCTCGCTCCGCGTGGCGCAGAGCCGCCCGCTCCACGCCGCCCTGCGCGCGCTGCGCGACGCTCCCGGCTTCGCCGCGCTGCCCGAAGGCCGGCGGCGCGTCGTCGAAGCCGGCCTGCGCGACGCGCGGGACGCCGGCGTCGAGCTCGAAGGCGCCGCCCGCGAACGCTTCGTCGCCGTCGCGACGCGCCTTTCGGAGCTCTCCACGAAGTTCTCCAACAACGTCCTCGACGCCACCAAGGCCTTCTCGCTCGTCCTGCTGTCGGAGGACGAAGCCGCGGGCCTCCCGCCCTCCGTGCGCGAACTGCTCGCGGCCTCGGCGCGCGAAGCCGGGGAGCCGGGCGCCACGGCGGAGTCCGGCCCCTGGCGCGTCACGCTCGAACAGGCCCTGAGCGGCCCGTTCCTGCAATACGCGGAGCGCCGCGACCTGCGCGAAAGGGTCTACCGCGCTTCCATCGCGCGCGCCTCGGCGCCGCCGCTCGACAACGGTCCCGTGCTCGGGGAAATCCTCGCCCTGCGCCGCGAGCAGGCCGCGCTGCTCGGCTTCCCGACCTACGCCCGGCTCGCGCTCGATTCGCGCATGGCCAGGACCCCGGACGCCGTCTACGCGATGATCGACCGCATCGGAGACCCCGCCACGGCCAAGGGCCGCGCCGAGCTCGCCTCGCTGCGCGCCTTCGCCGCGGAGAACGGCTTCGCCGGCGACCTCGCGCCCTGGGACCTCGCCTACTGGTCGCGCCGCCAGCTCGAGGCGCTCTACGGCTACTCGCCCGAGGCGCTGCGCCCCTACTTCCCGCTGCCGCGCGTCCTGGACGGGCTGTTCGGCCTCGCGCGCGAACTCTTCGGCGTGTCGGTCGAGCCCGCGGACGGCGAAGCGCCCGTCTGGCACCCCGACGTGCGCTTCTTCCGCGTCCGCGGCGAAGGCGGCCCCGTCCTCGCGCACTTCTACCTCGATCCGTATTCCCGCCCCGCCACCAAGCGCGGCGGCGCGTGGATGGACGAGCTGCGCTCGCGCGAACGCCGCCCCGACGGCACGCTCGTGCTCCCGCTCGCGCTGCTGTGCTGCAACCAGGCGCCGCCCGCCGGCGGGAAGCCCTCGCTCATGACGCTCTACGACGTGGAGACCGTCTTCCACGAATTCGGCCACGCGCTGCAGGGCATGCTCACGCGCGTGGACGACCCGGAGTGCTCGGGCATCAACTGCGTCGAATGGGACGCCGTCGAGCTCGCCTCGCAGTTCATGGAAAACTGGTGCCGCGAGCCCGGTCCGCTGCGCGCGCTCTCGCGCCACGTCGACACGGGCGAACCGCTGCCGGACGACCTCATAGCCCGCATCCGCGGCGCCGCCGCGTTCGGCAAGGGCCGCGCGACCATGCGGCAGCTCTCCTTCGCGCTCGCCGACATGGACCTGCACGAAAAGGTCCCCTGCCCCGCCCTGCCCGACGCCGCGGCCGCCCAGCGCGCCGCGTTCGACCGGTTCGCCGTCCTGCCGCCGCTGCCGGAAGACCGCTTCCTGTGTTCCTTCTCGCACGTCTTCGCCGGCGGCTACGCGGCCGGCTACTACAGCTACATGTGGGCGGACGTGCTCGCGCACGACGCCTTCGCCGCGTTCGAGGAAGCGGGCCTCGAAAACCCCGCCGCGCGCGCCGCGACCGGCCGCCGCTACGCCGCCACGATCCTCGCGCTCGGCGGCTCCCGCGCCCCGGCGGACGTCTTCCGCGACTTCCGCGGCCGCGACCCCTCCCCCGACGCCCTCCTGCGCCACACCGGCCTCGCCTGATCCCGCCCGCTCTCCGCCCGCATCGGGTTTCGGATTTCGGGTGCCGGATGCCGCCGGCGAAACCCGAAACCCGGCTCCCGAATCCCGAATCCCGACGGGCGAAACCCGGGCGCAGCCCCGCGCGCCCGCCGGCGCGCGGGCCGGGTCGGGAAGGCCGCGGCGCGAGGCGCCGCGGCGGGCTGCGCGAATGGCTCGACGAAAACTGCCCCGACCTCCTGAAGCACTACGCGGCGCTGATGGGCTACCGGCGTCTGGCATGATGACGGAAAACGCGGCAGGAGAATGGTGTTGAACAGAAATGAAACATCAAAATCAACTACGGTGCGATTGACGGACGGCGATTGACGGATGCGACACGGCGACGCGGGGATCGCTTGCCGCACGGGTGCCGATCGTGTAGAATCGAATGCATTCGAACGACGTTCCGTCGCCATCCCCATCTCCACCACCCCCGCCTTTCCCCTCCGTCTCAACCCCGGATCCCCCCCGTCCTCCTCCGCCTCCATGGTGACAACCGACCCGAGCGAAGACGTTTTCCGACACCGATGAATCCTTCCTCCCCCGGCGAAGAAGCCCGCCGACTGCGCGACTCGCTCAAGGCCGTGCCGGTCCGGAACGCGCACGTTTTCACCGCGCCCGGGCCGAACCCCGGCGAGCTCGCCGTCGAAGTGGAACTCGCCTACAAAAACGCCGTCCTCCGGTTTTTCCGCGACCTGTTCGGCCTTTCCTCCCGCAAAAAGTTCGTCCTCGACCGGATCGGGACCGCGTTTTACGAGTCGATCGACGGGAAGAAGAACCTCGAAACGCTGGCCGACGAGTTCGCCGCGCGCGAAAAACTCACGTTCTTCGAGGCGCGGGCGCTCGTCGGCCAATACCTGCAGACACTCACGAAGAAGGGGCTCGTCGTCGCGACGCTCCCGAAATAGACCCATGCCGTCGTTCTCGATCCACACCTACGGCTGCCAGATGAACGTGCGGGATTCCGAAATCCTCGCGCGGCGGCTGCGCGCGGCCGGGTTTTCGGACGCGGCGTCGGAGGACGAGGCGGACGTCGTCCTCGTCAATTCCTGCTCCGTCCGCGAAAAGGCCGAGGAGAAGGCTCTCGGCAAGCTCGGGATGCTGTGCGCCGCGCGCCGCGAACGGCCCGGGCTCGTCGTGGGGCTCACGGGCTGCATGGCCAACCGCCTCGGCACGGACGTGTTCGGTCTGGTCCCGGGGCTCTCCTTCTCCGTCGGCCCGCGCGCCGCCGCCGGCGCCGTCGCCGGCCTTGCGCGCCGCGCGCTCGCCGGTTCGCGCGGCCTTTTCCTGTCCGACGCCGAACGCGGACCGGACGACGCCCCCGCCGCGGCGGACGCGGGCGCCGGCGGGCCGCCGGCCCACGCGTCCTTCGTGACGATCCTCTACGGCTGCAACCAGCGCTGCTCCTACTGCATCGTGCCGTCGGTGCGCGGGCGCGAGGAGAGCCGCGACCCGCGCGCGATCCTCGCCGAAGTCCGCGCCGAGGCCGCGCGGGGCGCGAAGGACGTGACCCTGCTCGGGCAGAGCGTGATGCGCTACGGCCGCACGGACTTCGCCTGGCCGGCGGACATCTCCTCCCCCATGGGCTTCACGGAGCCGCTGCCGCGCCTGCTGGAACTGCTCGCGCGCGAAGTCCCGGCCGTCCGCCGCCTGCGCTTCACCTCGGGGCATCCGCTCGGCGTCACGGCGGAGCTCGTCCGCGCGATGCGCGAAATCCCGGCCGTGTGCGCGCACCTGCACCTGCCGATGCAGAGCGGCTCGGACCGGATCCTGCGCGACATGCGCCGCGGCTACGACTCCGCGCGCTACCTGGAGGCAGTGCGCGCGCTGCGCGACGGCGTGCCGGACGTGGCGATCACGACCGACGTGATCGTGGGCTACCCCGGCGAGACGGAGGCCGATTTCGAGGCGACGCGCCGCGTCATGGAGGAAGCCGCCTTCGACAACGCGTTCGTCTTCAAGTATTCGCCGAGGCCGGGGACGGTGTCGGCCGCGAAGCCGGACGACGTGCCGGACGGGGAAAAGCGCCGCCGCGACCAGGTGCTGCTCGCGGACCAGGACGCGCGCGGCCGGCGCCTCAACGACCGCTGGACGGGCCGCACGGTCGAGGTCCTCGCGGACGGCCCGTCGCTGCGCAACGCGGCGCGCTGGTCGGGCCGCACGGAGCAGAACAAGATCGTCGTGTTCGATCCCGTTCCCGGTCTCGCGCGCGGAGATTTCGTCCCCGTGCGGATCGAATCGGCCCGCCCGCAGACGCTCTTCGGCGCGGTCGCGCTCTAGCGCGCGCTAGGGCGTCTTCGCCGCGCGGGCGGCGCGGCGGGCGCTTTCGTTCTTCCAGAACGTCTGGAGGTCCCGCGCGAAGCGGTCGAGCAGTTTCGCGTCGGAGCCGTCTTCGCCCATCGCGAAGGCGGCGGCGGTGGCGCGGTTGCAGTCGCCGTGTTTCTCCATTTCGTCGAAGTAAGTCGGAAGGACGGCCTTGTAGGGTTCGCCGCGGACGGCCGGCGCGCCGAAGCAGAGGAAGTGCGCGACGCCCCAGGCGAGCGCGTAGTTGCGGTTCACGTCGCCGTCGGCGGGCCGGTAGAACGCGCGGGCGTCCGCGAACAGGAGGCGGCGGACCGCGTCGCGCCACTGCGCGTCGGTCTGCGACCGCGCGAGCGATTCGAGGCGCCGGACGTGGCTTTCGCTCTCGGTCGCGCGCCACGCCGTCTTTCCTTTCGGCTCGTAGGTTTCGAAGACTTCCGCCATCCCCTCGTTGAACCAGAGCGACGCGTGGGCGCCGTTCCAAGCGGCGAACAGATACTGGTGGAAGCCCTCGTGGCGGACGGTCGCGTTCGGGTCGGTCGTCCAGCCGCGGACCTCGGGGCTGATCACGAGTTCGCGGCGCGAGCCGTCGAAGATGCCGGCGGACTGGTTCGGGTCGAGCAGGACGCCGCTTTCGGCGACGTAGCGCACGTAGTCCTCGCGCTTGCGGAAGACGCGCACGACGCTCGTCTGCGCGATGGTCCGCTTGAACGCCGGCACGAGCGCCTCGTAGCGCGGGCGAAGCGATTCGAGCATCAGCAGGAGCGTGTCGCCGCGGCGCGCGGCGGCGGGGTCGTCGGAGAGCAGGATGTAGTTCTCCGAATCCATGTGCCACCAGTCGTCCAGGAGCGCCACGCTCTGGCGGGCGGCGCGGCGGGCGGCGTCCTCGCGGATTTCCCCCGACGACTTCGTGAGGCGTTCGCGCTGCTTGGCGAAGCGGCCGGGGCCGGCGGGCGCGGCGCCGAGGCGGACGTTGCCGAGGAACGACATGCGCAGGGCGCGGTCGAACGAGTCGCCCTGGGGCGCGGCGGCGAGGCGGAACACGACCGCATACCACGCGCACGGCGGTTCGGCCGAGCGCGCGGGGCGGAAGCGGAGCGCGAGGGCGCGCGTGCGCGGGTCGGCGCAGGGCAGGATCCAGCCGTCGGCGATGCGCGACGGGTTGGTCTGGATCCGTTCCGGGCGGCGCGAGGCGTCCGGTTCGGCGCCCGCGAACGCGCGCAGCCAGGCCGCCAGCTCCGAAGGCGACGCCTCCGCCGCGAGCGACTGGTCGGGATCGCGCAGGACCTTCTCGAACGTTTCCTTCGTAACGTCCGTCCCGGCGAAGCCGGGCGGCAGCTTGCAGAGGACGCGCGCGAGCGTCATCGAATTGCCGGCCTTGTCCTCCCAGGTGCCGGCCGTCTGCGCGGTGCGCCACAGCTCGTCCATCGGCGAACGCTCCTCGAACCACTCGCGCGAGCCGTCGGTCCACTTGTAGCGCAGGACCTCGACGGGCTTGGCGGGGACCTGGCGCGCGCCCTGGAGGACGGGAAGTTCGAGTCCGAGCTCCTCCGCGGCGACCGTGTCGCGGAACTCCGGCGCGCGCGGCGCCGCCCACAGCGGAACCGCCGCGAAGGCGGCGGCGAAGACGAAGGCTGTCGTGACCCGTTTCACGCCGCCCATTCTACCACGCCCGTTCGCCCGATGCAAACGGGGCCGCGCGAATCCGCGCGTCAGGCGCCGGCGGCGGAGAAGAGGTCGCGGGCGGGGGGCGGCGGAAGCGCCGGCTTCTTCGCGGCGGCCGCGGGGGCGAGCGAGGCGGCGAGCGCGGACGTGCCGTCGAGCGTGGAGCGCACCATTCCGGCGGTGACGCGCAACGCGCGCTTGGGCGCCTCCTCGCCGGCGGGCGCGGCCGTCTCGAACATGAGGTCGTTCATCAGCTCCTCCATGATTGCGCGCAGGCCGCGCGCGCCGGTCTTGCGGGCGAGCGCCTCCTTGGCGAGCTCGCGCGCGGCGCCCTCGTCGAAGGAGAGCTCGACGTTTTCGAGGCGGAAGAGCTTCTGGTATTGCTTGAGGAGCGCGTTCTTGGGCTCGGAGAGGATGCGCACGAGGTCGTCCTCGGTGAGCTCGTCCAGCGTGGCGACGACGGGCAGGCGCCCGATGAACTCGGGGATGAGGCCGAACTCGACGAAATCCTCCGGCTCGGGGCGCATCTTGGCGGCGTCCTTGCGGCGCTTGCGCGCGGGGGCGTCCGCGCCGGCCGCGTCCTCCGCGCCGAAGCCGAGCACGGCGGCGTCCGAGCGGCGCTTCATCACCTTGTCCAGGCCCACGAACGCGCCGCCGCAGATGAAGAGGATGTCCTTGGTCTGGATCTCGATGTATTTCTGCTCGGGGTGCTTGCGGCCGCCGGCGGGCGGCACGCGCGCGAGCGTGCCTTCGACGATCTTCAGGAGCGCCTGCTGCACGCCTTCGCCCGAGACGTCGCGCGTGATCGAGACGTTGGACGTCTTGCGCGCGATCTTGTCGATTTCGTCGACGAAGACGATGCCCTTCTCGGCCTTCCGCACGTCCATGTCCGCGGCCTGGATGAGGTTGAGGAGGATGTTCTCGACGTCCTCGCCGACGTAGCCGGCCTCGGTGAGGGTCGTGGCGTCCGCGATGGCGAACGGCACGTCCAGCAGGCGCGCGAGCGTGCGCGCCAGGAGCGTCTTGCCCGAACCCGTGGGGCCCACGAGGAGGATGTTGGACTTCTCCAGCTCCACGTCGTCGTCCTTGGACTTGCGGACGGACGCGTTTTCGATGCGCTTGTAGTGGTTGTGGACGGCCACGGCGAGGATGCGCTTGCACGCGTCCTGCCCGACGACGTATTGGTCGAGGAACGCCTTTATCTCCTTCGGGGAGGGGACGCGGCGCGCGGCGGTCGGCCGGGCGCCGCCGGCGGCGGCCTCCTCGGCCTGCCGCAGCTCGTCGACCATCGAGGAGAGGAACTCGCGCTGCTCGCGGACGCAGGAGGGGCAGAGCCATTCGCCGTGCAGCTCGATCAGGTTCGGCTCCTGCGCTTCGGTGGCGCCGCAGGCGGAGCAGTGGCGGCCCTTGCGGGTGCGGGTGGAAGTCGCCATGGCGCTAGCTCCGGGCGCGCGGGACGAGGACGTGGTCCACCAGCCCGTAGTCCTTCGCCTCCTCGGCGGAGAGGAAGAAATCGCGGTCCGTGTCGCGCTCGATGGTCTCGAGAGGCTTGCCGGTGGCGTCCGCGAGGATGCGGTTGAGGTTGGCGCGGACCTTGAGGATCTCCTCGGCCTCGATGCGGATGTCGCTCGCCTTGCCCTCGGCGCCGCCGCTGGGCTGGTGGATCATCACGCGGGCGTTGGGGAGCGCGTAGCGCTTGCCCTTGGCGCCGCCGGCCAGCAGCACGGCGCCCATCGAGCAGGCCTGCCCGATGCAGTAGGTGGCGCAGTCGCAGGAGAGGTAGTTCATCGTGTCCAGGATCGCCAGGCCCGCCGTCACCACGCCGCCGGGCGAATTGACGTAGACGTTGATGTCCTTGTTCGGGTCCTCGCTCTGGAGGAAGAGCAGCTGCGCGATCACGGACGTGGCCATCGCGTCCTCGATCGGCGTGCCGATGAAGACGATGCGGTCCTTCAGGAGGCGCGAGTAGATGTCGAAGGAGCGCTCGCCGCGCCCGGTCTGTTCGATGACGTAGGGGACGTAGTAGTCGGATCTGGTTTGCATGGTCGGACGGTCTTTCTGTCGGAAGGTCGTGGTGTCGTCGACCCGGTTATACCGGCGGCGGCGGCCGTTTTCAACACCGCGGCTCATTGCGCCGCGACGGTGGCGGTCGGCTTCGCGGTCTTGAGGAGCTCCAGGAGGACCTTCTCGCGGCGGGCGTGCAGGAACTGCTCGCGCATGGCGACGCGGTCGGAGGTGAAGCGCTTGATTTCGTCGCGCGGCATGCGGCGGCGGGCGACGAGGTTGTTGAGGTAGCCCGTGAACTCCTCGTTGGTGAGGTTCACGCCGAGCTTGTCGCCGACGGCGTCCAGGACGAAGTCGGTCTTGAGGTCCGCCTCGGCGCGGGCGCGCGCTGCCTCGACGATCTTCTCGCGCTCCTTGGAGAGGTCCTCCTTGGAGACGCCGCGGTTCATGTTCGCCTCCAGCAGGCCCTGGACGAGCGCCTCGGCGCGCCGTTCGGCCGCGCGGGCGGGCACTTCGAAGGCCACGCTCTTGGCGAGCCAGTCGGCGACCTGCTGCATGTGGCGCGCGCGGTCGTTCGCGGCCGCGTCGGCCTCCATCCCCTTGCGGAAGCGCTCGCGCAGGGACGCTTCGTCCTCGACGCCGAACTTGGAGAAGAAGTTCGCGTCGAGCGGGGCGGGGACGGAGCGCGAGGCGTCCGCCACGGTCCAGGCGTAGACGGCCTTGACGCCGCGCAGCGACTCCTTGTGGAAATCGGCCGGGAACTCGACCTCGAAGAGGCCGCTGGAGCCGACGGTCTTGCCGACGAGCTCCTTCGGGAGACCGGGCACGAGGAAGTGCTCGGCGCCGGCCGTGCACCAGGCGCCCTTGCGCTCGGCGTAGGCCGCGGCGTCCGGAACGGCTTCGGAGAGCGGCTTGTCGCCGACGGTGGCCGCGTAGTCCACGTGCGCCATGTCGTCCGCCTCCAGCGCGTCGCCGGGCTTGAGCTCCACGTTGCGCGCGAACATGCGGCGGGCGCTTTCGACCTGGCGCGCGACGTCCTCGTCGGAAACGGCCGTGGTCTTGTCGTCGACCGGGATGCCGTCCGTGGCGGGGAGCTCGAACTGCGGCACGAGGTCGACCGTGGCGGTGAAGGAGACGGAACCGTCTTCGCCGGCGGTGCGGCCGTCGACGGAAACCAGGTCGTGGACCTTGAGCTCCTTCTCATCGACGGCCTTTTCGAAGGCGGTGCGGACGACGCGGTCCTCGACCGCTTCGGCGATGCGCGCGGCGTGGGCGCGTTCGACGACGGCGGCGGGGGCCTTGCCCTTGCGGAAGCCGGGGAGCGTGGCGTTGGCGGCGAATTCCTTCACGACCGCGGCGCGGACTTTCGCCACGTCGGCCGGCTCGGCCACGACGGTCAGGACGGAACGGGACTGGGAAACGGACTGGATGTCGACTTTCATGTTGGTGCGCTGGATGAAACCGGGACGTGCCCGGAAAAATGTGGAGAACGGCGCAAGATGATACCAAAACCCCGCGCGCGAAGGAAGCGCTTTTTCGCCCGCCGGGCTCCCGCGCCGTTTCTTGATTTCCCGCCCGGATTCCGCTATCCTGTGCCGCACCCCGCAACCCCCGGTCCGGCATGACACGGAAAACCTCCCGCTTCCCCCTCGTCTGGCGCATCCTCGCCGGCTTCCTCCTCGGCATCGCGCTCGGCCTCGCCGCCTCGCGCCTGGAGCCCGAGATCCTCGGCCGCCTGCTCGCGATCGCCTCGCCGTTCGGCGCGGTGCTCGTCTCGATGCTCAAGATGGTCGTCTACCCGATCATCTTCTTCTCGCTCGTGCTCGGCGCGGCGAGCATGCCGCTGCGCAGTTCCGGCCGCATCGGCGGGACGGTACTCGGCTGGTATTTCGCCACGTCGCTGTTCGCGACGGTCTTCGGCGTCGCGATGGCGTTCGCGCTCAACCCCTCCATGACCGCCGCCGCCGAAACGGCCGGCCGCTACATGGACGGCGTCAAGTCGATGACCGCGAACTCCGCCTCCGCCGGCTTCGGCACGTTCCTCACGAGCCTTTTCCAGAACCCGTTTTCCTCGCTCGCCGAAGGCAAGTTCCTGCCGATCATCGTCTTCGCGATCCTCTTCGGCTTCGCCGCGCGCGCGCTCGTCGACGCGGGCAGGAACAAGCCCGCGGTCGAGGCGATGCTCCTCGCGTGCGACGGCGTCCAGCACGCCGCCTTCAAGCTCATCGACTGGGTGATGGCCTACTTCCCCTTCGGCGTCTTCGCCCTCACGTTCTGCAATTTCGCCGAAAACGGGACGCTGCTCTTCGGGCCCTACGTGCGCATCGTCGCGTGCGTGCTCGTCGGCGTCGCGGCGATGATCCTCGTCGTCTACCCTCTCGCCGTGTTCCTGATCTGCCGCGAGAATCCCTACCGCCTGCTCGCGCGCATCCGGCAGCCGCTCCTCACCGCCTTCGTCACGCGCTCCAGCGCGGCGACGCTGCCCGTGTCGTTCCGCGCGATGGACGAAATCGGCGTCTCGCGCTCGCTCTCGAGCTTCTCGCTGCCGCTCGGCGCCACGGTCAACATGGACGGCGTCTGCGTCCACCTGCCGGTCTTCGTGATCCTGGCCGCGAACATGTTCGGAATCGACCTCTCGGCCGGGCAGCTCGCGGTGCTCGTGGTGTCGGTCATGTTCGCTTCGATCGGCGCGGGCGGCATCCCGGGCGGCTCCGTGTTCCTGCTCTTCATGGTGCTGGAGAACGTGGGCCTTTCGCAGGACCAAGTCGCCACCGTCGTCGCGCTCGCGCTCGGCATCAACCCCGTGCTCGACATGTTCGAGACGTGCTGCAACGTCGCCGGCGACAACGTCTGCACCTACATCGTCGCCAAGCGCGCCAAGCTCATCTCCTCCGCTCCCGAAAACTGACCATCCGACCGTCAGACCATCAGACCATCCGACCATCAGACCATCAGACCATCCGACCATCCGACCATTCGACCATGAAACCCGACACCATCTGCATCCAGGGCGGCTGGAAGCCCAAAAACGGCGAACCCCGCCAACTCCCCATCTACCAATCCACGACGTGGCGCTACTCCACGAGCGAAGAGATGGGCAAGCTCTTCGACCTCGAGGCATCCGGTTACTTCTACACGCGCCTGCAGAACCCAACCAACGACGTCGTCGCGGACAAGATCCGCGAACTCGAGGGCGGCGTCGGCGCCGTGCTCACCTCGTCCGGCCAGGCCGCGAACTTCTACGCGCTCTTCAACATCGCGGGCGCCGGCGACCACGTCCTCTCCACCGCCGCGATCTACGGCGGCACCTCGAACCTCTTCACCGTCACGATGAAGAAGATGGGCATCGAGGTGGAGCTCGTCGACCAGGACCTGCCCGAGGAGGAGCTCGCGAAGAAGTTCCGGCCGAACACGAAGGCCGTCTTCGGCGAAACGCTCACGAACCCCGGCGTCCGCGTCCTCGACCTCGAGAAGTTCGCGCGCCTGGCGCACTCGCACGGCGTTCCCTTCATCGTCGACAACACCTTCCCCACCCCGATCAACTGCCAGCCCTTCAAGTGGGGCGTGGACATCGTCACGCACTCCACCACCAAATACATGGACGGCCACGCGTGCCAGACGGGCGGCGTGGTCGTCGACTCCGGCAACTTCGACTGGGACGCACACGCGGACAAGTTCCCGGGCCTCACGACGCCGGACGAGTCCTACCACGGCATCGTCTACACGAAGAAGTTCGGCAAGATGGGCTACACGACGAAGCTCGTCGCGCAACTCATGCGCGACCTCGGCTCGCAGGCTTCGCCCTTCAGCGCGTTCCTCCTCAACCTCGGCCTCGAGACGCTGCACCTGCGCATGCCGCGCCACTGCGCCAACGCCCTCGCCGTCGCAAAGTTCCTCCAGTCCCGCCCCGAGGTCGAGTGGGTCAACTACCCGGGCCTCCCGGACAACAAGGACCACGCGCTCGCGCAGAAATACATGCCGAACGGCACCTGCGGCGTCATCGCCTTCGCCGTGAAGGGCACGCGCGAGGACGCCGGCCGGTTCATCGACCGACTCAAGTTCGTGAGCATCGAGACGCACGTCGCGGACAGCCGCACCTGCGTCCTGCACCCGGCCTCGCACACGCACCGCCAGCTCTCCTCCGAGCAGCTCAAGGCCGCGGGCGTCCCCGAGGGCCTCATCCGCCTCTCCTGCGGCATCGAGGCCGCCGAGGACATCATCGCGGACCTCGGGCAGGCCTTCGGAGGCTAACGACATGTCCACCCTGAAAATCGGCGTGCTCGGCTCCGGCTCCGGCACCAACATGCAGTCCATCCAGGACGCGATCGACCGCGGCGAACTCGACGCGCGGATCGTCTGCGTCGTCGCGGACGTTTCGGACGCGAAGATCCTCGACCGCGCGCGCAAACACGGCATCCCGGCCGACTACCTCGACCCCGCGCCCTGGAAGACGAAGCTCGAGGGCCCCGCCGAGGACCGCTACATCGAGCACCTCAAAGCGCACGGCGCGGAGGTCGTCGCGCTCGCGGGCTTCATGCGCATCGTCAAGCCGAAGCTCCTCGCCGCGTTCCCGAACCGCGTCCTCAACATCCACCCGGCGCTGCTGCCGGCGTTCCCGGGCGTGGCGGCGTGGAAGCAGGCGCTCGACTACGGCGCGAAGGTCTCGGGCGTCACGGTGCACTTCGTCGACGCCGGCACCGACACCGGCCCGATCATCGTGCAACGCGCGGTTCCGGTGCTCGACGGCGACACGCCCGAGACGCTCCACGCCCGCATCCAGGTCGAAGAGCACAAGGCCTACCCGGAAGCGCTGCGGCTCCTCGCCGCCGGGCGCCTGCGCGTCGAAGGTCGCCGCGTCGTCGTCGCCTAGCGCGGCGCGGCTCCGCCGCCGTCCGCCACGACGCAGGCGGCCAGCCACGCGGGAATGCGGGCGGGTCGGCGCGTCTTCGCGTCCACGCAGGCGTGCACGGTCCAGCCGGACGCGAGCAGTTCCCCGCCGCGCAGGACCGCGCAGCGCACCTTGCAGCGCACGCCGTGCGCTTCCGCGAGCCACGCGGCGATTTCCAGTTCGTCGTCGTAGCGCGCCGGCGCGCGGTAGTCCACGTGCGCCTCGACGACGGGCAGCATCAGGCCGCCCTCCTCCATCTGCGCGTAGGTCGGCCCCAGCGCCCGCATCAGTTCGTTGCGGGAGCGCTCGAAAAGCGTGAGGTAGTTGCCGTAGTAGACGACGCCCATCATGTCGGTGTCGGCGTAGGGGACGCGATACGGCGTGCGGACGGCGGCGGCGGGTATGTCGGGAACCATGGCTGGAACGGCGGAAAACGGAGGATCGGAAAAACTCGCGCGGCTACGGAAGCGAAGCCAGGACGGGCGCGATTTCGTCCGGGCGGAGCGGGACGGACGAGCAGGCGCCGACGCGGTCGAGAAGGACGAACCGGACGGCGTCGCCCGCGCGTTTCTTGTCGGACATCGTCGCGGCGAGAAGGCCGCCGCGGTCGACGCCGGGCGCCAGGTCGCCCAGACGCGTCGGCAGGGAAAGGCGCGCGAGCAGCGCGGCGATCCGGGCGGCGGTTCCGGCTTCGGTGCGCCCGAGCGCCTCGCCGATCCGCGCGGCGGCGACCATGCCGGCCGCGACGGCTTCGCCGTGGGCGACGGTGCCGTAGCCGAGGACCTTCTCGAGGGCGTGGCCGACCGTGTGGCCGAAATTGAGAACCGCGCGCAAGCCGCCCTCGCGCTCGTCCGCGCTCACGACCGCGGCCTTGTGCGCGGCGCAGACGGCCACGATCCGCGAAACGTCCGCGTCCGCGAAGGGCGCGCCGGCGCGCCCCTCGAGCCACGCGAAAAAGGCGGCGTCCCGGATGCAGCCGTATTTGACGACTTCTGCCATTCCCTGCGAAAACTCGCGCGGGGGCAGCGTCCGGAGCAGAAGAGGATCGGCCACGACGGCGACCGGCTGGTGGAACGCCCCGGCGAGGTTCTTGCCGGCGGGCAGGTCGACGGCCGTCTTGCCGCCGATCGACGAATCGACGAACGCGAGCAGCGACGTGGGGACCTGCACGACGGCCACGCCGCGCATCCACGTCGCGGCCGCGAAACCGGCGAGGTCCCCGACGACGCCGCCGCCGAGCGCGACCACCAGATCCCCGCGCGCCACGCCCGCCCCGTGGAAGAACTCCCAAAGCTCCTGGAGGCGCGCCACGTTCTTCGACCCCTCCCCCGCCGGCACCTCGCGCACCGCCGCGCGGAACCCCGCCGCTTCGAGCGAAGCGGCGGCGCGCGCGGCGTAGAGCGGCCCGGTGTTCGAATCGGCCACGACGGCGGCCGCGCGGCCGCGCACGCGCGGCGCCGCGAGCGCGCCGAGGGCGTCCAGCGCGCCGGGACGCACGACGACGGGGCAATCCCCGTCGCGGCCGTGAACGACGATGTCCTGACTCTCTTGCACGGCGGCGCATTCTAGCACACGCCGCTCCCGCGCCGCAACCGCGATTGCCGGGCCGCCGCCGCCTGTGGTAGAATCCTTGGCCGTCCCCAACCATCCGGCATCCGACCATGTTCGACCAGGAAACGTTCCGTCCCCAGATGCACGCCGCGCTCGGCGAAATCTCCGCGCTCGTCTTCGACACGCCCGACTTCCGCGAAGCCTCGTTCCGGTTCCGCGACCTGATCGGTCCCGGCGACAACCGCTCGCTCGCGCTCCGTCCCGTCCAAATCGGCGGCGAAGCCAAGTGGCAGCTTTCCCGCGCGGGCCTCGCGGAAAACAAGGGGCGCGGCGCCGCGAAAAAGGAACTGTGGGAACTCGCCAACAGCGCCAACATCCTCCTGGAGGCGCACGCGACGGCGGCCGACGGCGCCGCGCTCCACATGCGCGTCACGAAGAAGGGACACGTCCTGCTGCAGCGCGTCCGCGGCGGCGCGCGACCGGCGGCGGCCGCCGCCGCCGGCCACGACCGCGAGAAAGACTACCCGCTCGCGCGGTTCGATTCCGCCGCGTTGCTGCTCGCGCTCGGGTTCACGGGGACGGACGGCGCGATGAAGGCGTCCATGCACGCCAAATACCGCCAGGTGAACGAATTCCTGCGGCACCTGGACGCGGCGCTGGACGAACTGCCGCCGGGCAAGGACCGCGACCGGCCGCTCTCGATCGTCGACTGCGGTTGCGGCAAGGCCTACCGCTCCTTCGCGGCCAAGGCGTATCTGGAAGCCACGCGCGGCATCGCGGTCGAACTCGCCGGCGTGGACCGCAAGAAGGACGTGATCGCCGCGTGCCGCCGCACCGCCGAAACGCTCGGCTGGAGCGAGCCGGGCGCCGCGTTCGCCGCGGGCGACATCGCGGGCTACAAGCCGCGGCGCGCGCCGGACGTCGTCCTCTCGCTGCACGCGTGCGACACCGCCACGGACGACGCGATCGCGTTCGCCGTGGAACGCGGCGCGCGACTCGTCCTCTCCGCGCCCTGCTGCCAGCACGAGCTGCAGAAGGCGCTGCCGGCCAACCTGCGTCCGCACCGCGCCGTGCTGCGCAACGGCATCCTGCGAGAACGCCTTGCGGACATCCTCACGGACGCCTTCCGCGCGCAGATCCTGCGCGTGGCGGGCTACCGCGCCTCGGTCGTCGAATTCGTCGACCCGGAAGCGACCGCCCGCAACGTTCTGATCCGCGCCTCGCGCGTGTCGCGCCCCGGGACCGGCACGGCGCTGGCCGACTACGAAGACCTGCGCGAAGCGTGGGGCGTGACGCCGTATCTCGCGACGCGCCTCGCGCCGCTGCTTCCCGAACTCGTCCCGGCTCCCTAGCCCTCCCGACCCGCGCTCGTTCGACCTGCGGACCTGAGGGGAAAAAGGAAGCCCCCGGGCCGGTGCGGGACCGGTCCGGGGGCTGCAAGAAAAACCTTGGCGGCGCGCTACTCTCCCGCGGCCGACTGCCGCAGTACCCTCGCCGTAGGGGCCCTTCACTTCCGAGTTCGGAATGGGA
>JAFTHC010000175.1 GCA_017457625.1 Kiritimatiellia bacterium | reverse complement strand
CTCGGCGCTCTTCTTCCGCCAGATGTGGTACGTGGCGCCGCTCATGGACGTCATCGGCATCGCGATCATCGTCCTCGGCGGCATCGCGCTCAAGAAGACGCGCGCCTTCGCGGGCGACGCGGCGCCGTTCGTGATGGAGCTTCCCGCCTACCACCTGCCGACGCTCACCGGCGTCTGGCGGCACACCTGGACGCGCGTCAAGGCCTACATCTGGAAGGCCGGCTGCATCATCTTCCCGGCGTGCGTGTTCCTGTGGTTCGTGATGAACTTCGACTTCTCCCTCTCGCTCGTCGGCGAAGAGGGAATCGACGGCTCCATCCTCGCCAAGGTCGGCGGATGGTTCGCGTGGCTGCTCGCGCCGCTCGGATTAGGGACCTGGCAGGGCGTGGCGGCGTCCGTCTCGGCGGAGATCGCCAAGGAGCAGGCCACCGCGACGCTCTCCCTCGTCTCCGCGAACATGCCCGGCGCCTCGACCGCGGCGCGGATCCAGGCGCTCTTCGCCTCGTTCGGCGACTTCCCGCAGCTTGCGGCGATGTCGTTCATGCTCTTCAACCTGTTCGTCCCGCCGTGCATGGTCGCGATCGCGGTCACGTTCCGCGAGATGGGCTCGAGGAAGTGGGGCTGGTTCGCCATCGCCTTCCAGCTCTTCGTGGGCTACACGCTGGCGCTCTCCGTCTACCGGCTCGGCGTCCTCTTCGCGGGCGGCGGGTTCGGTCTCTGGACCGCGGTCGCGATCCTGGTCGACCTCTGGTGCCTGTGGATGATCTGCAGGCCCTCGCGGAAGTAGTCGCCTAGAATCCTAGGATCCTAGACGTCTAGATGTCTAGGATCCTAGTCCCTCGACCATGAACGCCGCCGACATCGTCGTCCTGCTCGTTCTCGCCGCCGCGGTCGCGGCGGTGATCCGCCGGAATCTCCGCAAGGGGGCTCCGTGCGAGTGCGGCGGCTCGTGCCGCGACAAAGGGGGCGGCTCGTGCTGCGGCGCGTGCGCCTCGTGCCCCCGCGGGCGCGCGGGCCGATGCCCGCACGCGGAGCGCCCGGACGCGCCTCCAAGAGATCCGTAGCCGGTTTTCGCGGACGGCCCCGCCGAGGTCGCCGCGGCGTTATCGGCGAACGCCGCCTGCCGGGCTGCACGTCGTCTCGACGCGTTCCGGCGCCTGGCCGTCGCCGGCCAAGACCCAGAATGCGGCCACGTCCGGACGGTCGGCGAGCGCGGCGCGCCCGGCGTCCGGGCCGAGGACGAAGAGCGCCGTGCTCCATGCGTCGGCCGCCGCCGCGGACGGCGCCAGCGCGGTCGCCTGCAGGACGCCGCCCCGGGCGGGGCGGCCCGTGCGCGGGTCGAAGAGGTGGCCGGGACGCTCGTAGTTGCCGGAGGTCGCGCAGGCCGCGCCGTCCGGCAGCGTGAAGACGCGAAGCGGCGGGGCGTCGGCCGCGCCGCGCGGGTCGCGGACGCCGACCGTCCACGCGCCGCGGCCGACGAGCGTTCCGCCGGCGTCGAGCAGTAATTCGTCCGGCGCGGCGGCGCGCGCGGCCGCGGCCGCGCGGTCGGCGCCGACGCCTTTGGCGACGCCGCCGAGATCGAGCGCCATGCCCGGCGCCGCGAGGCGGCATGCGCCGGGGCGGCGTCCGATTTTCGAAAGATCGCGCAGCGCCGGATCGTCGGACCCCGCCACGCCGGCTCCGCGGTCGAAGCCGCCTGAGACCAGCAGCGGCGCCACGAGCGGGTTGAACGCGCCGCCGGACGCGGCGGCGGCGTCGAGCGCCGCGTCGAGCGCGGCGTCGAAGGCGGGGCCGACGGCGATCCACGCGCCCGAGCCGGCCGCCGCGGAGACGCGCGAAACGCAGCTCGTCGGCCGGAAGGCGCTCGTCTCCGCCTCGACCGCCTCGAGCGCGGCGCGCGCGGCGGCGGCCATCGTGTTCGCCGCGGCGTCGCTTCCGCGCACCTGCAGCCGGATGCGCGTGCCCATCGCGCGCCACTCGCGCAACGCGGGCTCCGCGCCGGCGGCCGCCGCGGCGGCCGCGATCGCACAGAGGCAGAGGACGGCGCCGGTCCGCGCGGGATGCATGCGCGGACGCGGCTACGGCGCCGCCGGCTTGCCGACGGTCTGCGCGAAGAGCGGGATCGAGGTTACGGGCAGATGGAGCGCCTCCGAGATCTCGCCCGGCCTGAGCGAGCCGAGGAAGACGGTGTTGAGGCCCGCGGCGGCGCAGTGCAGGTAGACGTTCTGCCCGACGAATCCGCAGTCGACGCTTGCATACTTGAACGCGTCCTGCGGGCGCTCCTGCATCCCCTGCCGCGCGAAGTCGATGACGTAGACAAGCGCGATCGGCGCCGTGAGCGCGAAGTTTGATGGCCCCGGCCGGCCCGTGAGCCCGCGCAGGTCGTTCGTGCAAACCTGGACGAGCGCATTCTCCGCGGCGTCCCAGCGGTAGGCGCCGTCCGCGCGGCAGACATAGAGGTCGATTTCTTGGCGGTTGATGGCGGTGGGAGCTGTGCGCTTCTTCTCCTCGGGGCGGTTGTAGCCGTTCGCGGCCCAGAGCAGGTCCGAGAGCTCCTGGCCGGAGAGCGGCGTGGAGGAGAACTCGCGGTGCGTTGAGCGCGCCGCGAGCGCCTCGCCGAGCGGCATCGCCGTGCGCTTCGGCGCCGGCAGGGCGATTCGGGCGGCGTCCGCGAAGCGGCGCTCGGCGAGCGAGGTCTCGAGCTCGAGCAGCTTCACGGCGAATGCCGCTGCGATTACGCCGTAGCCGGCGTCGTTTGGGTGGACGCCGTCGCCGATGTAGGACGTGCCCGCCGCGGCCTTCGTTGCCTCGTAGGCGTCGACTATCGGGAGGCCGCGCTCCGCGGCGAACGCGCGCTGCCACGGGGCGAGCTCGCCGCCCACGATCTTTTCGCGGATCGAGAAGGAGTCCTTCTTGACGAACGGCGAGACGCCGACCACGACGACGGGCGCCGAGTCGAGCGCAAGGAAGTCGTCGACGAGCTTCGCGTAGTCGCGCTTCACGTCGGCTCCGTCCTCGCCCCAGTTGACGGGCTTGGAGTCGTTGGTGCCGAGCATGAAGAGGACGACGTCTGGCTTGCAGTCCTTCGCCTTGGCGAACTCGGGCGACTTGCGGTAGCCCATGCCGCCCTGTCCGTTCCACTCCTTGCCCTCGTCCAGCGCCGTGCGGGCGTTGTGGCCGAAGTTGAGGACCTGCCAGCCGTCGCCGAGGAGCGCCTGCAGTTGGGCGGGGTAGCTCTTCGCGCCGCGGTCGGAGGCGCCGTGGCCGTAGGTGATGCTGTCGCCGACGCAGGCGACGACGAGCGGATCGGCGGGGACCGCGGCGTTTGCGGTCGCGGCCGCAAGCGCCGCCACGACGAGCGCCGCGGCGCGGCACGGACGGATGGAGAATGTGTTCATGGATGGTTTGGTGTGTTGTAGGCGGTTAGCGGGGGGGGGGCGTCGAGGGTGCGGACGAAGTGCTCGAGGAAGAACATCTTCTCCGGCGCGGCGGGGGCGGCCTTCGCGCCGGGCGCGTCGAAGGGCGTGGGCTCCGGCTCGGGCGACGGCGCGGCGAGCATCGGGCGCAGGAGCGTGACGGTCTGGAGCGCGACGACGACGAGCACCGCGAGCCACAGGCGCAGTCCGGCGGCCGAGCGGACGCCTCCCGCGCGCACCAGCCCCAGCGCCGGTCGAACCGCGAACCACATCGCGGGCACGGCGAGGACCGCGGCGAGCGCCGTCACGAACCCCGGCGACGAGGACGAAACCGCGAAGAGCCACAGGACGGGCGCGAGCGCCGCCAGGAGCAGGCCCGCCGTCGCGAGGCACGCCGCGCCCGCGGCGACGATCTGCGCCGCGCGGAGCGTCGCGCCCGAGACGCACGAGAAGACGTAGAGGCTCGGCAGGCACAGCGCGAAGGCGAAGAGCGCGATGCCCGCGCCCTTGGCGGCGTCGAGGAGCGCCGTCTGCCAGCCCGCGAAAAAGCCGGACGCGAAGAAGAAGAGCGCCGCGCCGGCCGCCGCCGCCGCGAGCGCGACCGCGACGCGCGTCGCGAGGTTCCCGCCGCCGACGATCCCGAGCGCGTAGCGGTCGGGCGCCTTGAGCAGTTCGGAGAGGGAGCCCGCCGGTTCGGGGGCGGGAGGGGGAGGAGGGGGAATCGTGTCTGGCATGGGGGCTCCTTTGCTTGGGGGATTGCTTGTCATTCGAAACCGAGGAGGAACGGGAGGACTTCGCCGAAGACGAACTCGTAGAAGTTGCGGTCGAGGGCGTCGGGGCGGAGGAAGACGACGTCGTAGAACGGGCTGCCGACGAACGGCCGCAGCATCCAGCCGAGCTGCGTCCCGACGAACGCGTAGGCGCCGACCCAGACGGCGGCGAGCGCCCTGGCCGCTCGGGGCGACGGAACCATGCGCCGCAGCGCGGCCCAGAGGGACGCGACGCCCGCGAGCCCCGCGGCCGCGAGGACGGCGCAGTGCGTCAGGAGCATCGTGTTGTGGGCGATGCGCAGCGTTTCGTCCGGACCCTCGCCCGGGCACGCGGCGGCGACGAGGAAGAGCGCGACCGGGGCGAGCGCGAGCAGGATCCAGCCAGCGAGCGCCATCGCGCCGAAGACGACGGCGAGGACGTCCCGCAGCCCGAGCCCCGTGCCGAGCAGCGTCGCCGCGACGGCGTTGCACGCCGCCACGACGAGCGTCGCCCCGACGAACACCATCGGGAGCTTGGCCGCGACGTAGAGCGAGAGCCGCGGCGACCGCCACCCCGCCAGCGCCGCGCCGTAGACCGCGCACGCCAGGCACACGAACAGCGCCAGCTGCGCGATGCCGCCCGCGCCGACGCGCCGCTCGCGCAGCCGCGTCCGGAACGCTTCGCCGTCCCGCAGGAGGAGCAGGGGGAGGAACTCGCGTTGCATGGGCTTCATTGTGGTCGATCGTTCGTGTCCCGTCGAGCGGGGCTTCATCCTGCCATAGTCGCGGCGCGCGGTTTTTTTACGGCGGGACGGAAACTTTTTCGGGCCGGGCTATGGATTGATGGACGGGGCGGGGTTCGCGGCCGCGGCGGGCGGCAGCTTCGGCGCGAGGGCGAGGCGGAAGCCGAGGTCGTTGACGCGCCAGCCTTCCACGCAGAAGCTCCGCGCGGCGCTGCGCAGGAACGGCTGCGGCGGGACCGCCCAGCTGCCGCCGCGGTTCGCGCGGATGCCGGCCGGCGCGAGGCCGACGGGGTCCGTCGCCTCGAACGGCCGCAGGGCCGTTCCGTCCGCGGCGTCGGCGCACCACTCGAAGACGTTGCCGATCATGTCGCGGAAGCCCCAGTCGTTGGGCGCCTTCGTGCCGACGGCGTGGGTGTGGACGGCCGGGCCCCAGTTGCGGCGCAGCGGCCCGCCGCCCGCGGGCGGATTGGTCGTGCAGTTGCCCCAGTACCAAGCGATGTCGTCGAGCTCGGGCTGGACGACCTGGACGATGTACCGCAGGGAACGGCCGTTCGGCAGCGCGGCCGTTTCCCCGGCGCGGCAGGCCCGCTCCCATTCCGCTTCGGTCGGGAGGCGGTACTCGTAGCCGTCCGGGACGCGGCCGGCCGCGCGCTCCCGCGCATCGACGCGACGGCAGAACTCCGCCGCGTCGGTCCACGAGACCCACACGACGGGATGGTCGGGCTCGCACGGCCCGGCGATTGCGGCGGGGTCGCCGTCCTTCGGGAAGCCGAAAACATCACGGATGCGGTGCCCGTCGATCGCCAGGTCTTCCTCGAGGAACCGCCGGGCCAGGTCGACGGGCGTTTCGCCGTCCATGACCGCCGCCCAGGCCGCCTGCGTGGTCTCCGTCTCGGCGAGCCAGCACGGGCGGGTGAGCGTGACGAGGACCGGATCCTCCGCGGTGCCCAGCGGCCGCCCGTATTCGGACCGCGGGCTGCCCATGCGGAAGACGCCCGCCGGCACCGGGAGCATCCGCATGCGGACGCCACCGCCCAGGTCGAGCGCCCGCTCGTTCTCGGAGAACCACTCGGCGGGTGGCGGCGGCGTGGGCATCCGTGCGGCCGCCCGGACGCCGGCGTCCGCCGGCGGCGGCCCCTCCGCCGGCCGGGAGGCGCACGAGGCGCAGAGCAGCGGCGCGGCGAGCAGAAGGAGGCGATGTTTCATGGGACGGAGTCTACCAGAGAGGCGCTCCGTCCGCAAGCGCGAGCGCGCGCCGCGAGGCGTCAGGCGGGGTCTTCGACGCGCTGGACGCGGTCCTCTTCGTCGCGGTTGAGGACTTCGACGAGGAGCGACTTGCCGCGGACGAAGAGCCCGTGGACCGCGCCCGCGCCCTCGGTCGCGACGACGTCGAGGAGCAGGTCGATCATCGGCCGCGTGATGCGCAGGCCGGGCAGCAGCACCGGAATGCCGGGCGGGTACGGGACGACCATCTGCCCGCAGATCCGGCCCTCGCTCTCGGCGAGCGGCACGAGCTCGCCGTCGCACAGCGCCGCGTCGCGCGGCAGGACCGAGACCTGCTCGTCGATCGCCGCGGGGATCGTCCGGATGCGGAACTCCTCCTCGGGCCGCCCGATGCAGTCGGCGCACTGGCGGCACACGCGGTAGAGGTATTCGAAGTGCTCCTCGACCGTGCCGACGGTGACGAGGAAGAGCAGCGTCACGGGCGAGGCCTTCTCCCACTGGATGCGCGCGGCGAGGAGCGCCTTCTCGAATCGCTCGCGCGCCTCGGCGGTGCGGAAGGACATCACGAGCTTGAGCGGGTCGTGCAGATACCCCTGCGCGGCCCAGTCGGGGCCGGCGCCGCCGAGCTGCGGCAGGTCCGGGAAGCAGTCCTCGACGGGCTTGCCGACCATCGCGGCGACGCGCGCGCGGAACGCGTCGGCCCAGTGCAGACGGTCCTCCAGGAGCCCCAGCCCCTCGAGGCGCATCTGCACGCCGGCGGTGTCGAGCGTGGCGAGCATCGGGTAGTGCGGCGAGGTGGAGTGCCAGTAGCGCAGGAACTCGTGCAGGTCGTGCAGGAACTTCTCCGAGGAGCCGCGCCCGTGCAGCGCGAAGCGGCGGCGCAGCCAGCGGAACTGTTTGCTGGAGTCGTCCTCGAGCAGCGCGCGGAAGCGCGTCGAGACGTGGATCATCGACGCCTGCGAGAACGCCGCGAGCGCCTTGTGCGTGGACTGGACCGCGAAGTGCGCGCCGCGCAGCTCGTTCACGGCGTTGTAGCGCGCCGGGGCGCCGTCCGCGAGCTCGGTCGAGTAGAACGGGTGGAACGCCAGGTAGGGCGCCCAGGCCTCGTCCGCGTAGAAGAGCACGCCGCGCTCCTCGCAGAGGCGCGCGACCTCCCAGGCCGGGTAGAGGACGCCCTCGTAGGTGCAGGTCGTGAGCACGAGCATCCGCGGCGGGCCGGCGGGCCCGGCGGGGCGCGCGAGCTCCGCCTCGATGTCGGCGAGGGCGACGGGCCCCCAGATGCCGTAGCGCGCGTTGTAGCGCGCCGGCAGGTAGCGCGGGACGGCGCCCGACATCACGACCGCGTGGTGGACGGACTTGTGGCAGTTGCGGTCGAGCAGGACGACCTCGCCGGGGCGCAGGAGCGTCATGAGCATCGCCTTGTTGGACGTGCTCGTGCCGTTCGTGATGAAGCACGTCGTGGCGGTGCCGAAGATCTCGGAGGCGAGGCGCTGCGCGTCGACGAGCGGCGCGGCGCCTTCGGGCGCGGAGAGGTCGCCGAGGCGCTCGACCGAGACCGAGAGGTCCGTGCGGAAGGTCATGTCGCCGAAATCGTCGTGGAAGCCGCGCAGGAAGGGCGAGTTGTCGAACGCGTTGCCGCCGTTGTGGCCGGGCGTGTGCCAGTTGGTGCCGGCGCGGTTGCAGACGTATTCGCGCAGCGCGGTCCAGAAGCGCGGCGACCAGAACGAGCGGAACGCGCGCTGGAGCTTCTCGCGGTTGCGCTCCGGGTGGCGGAAGATCTCCGCGGGGCGCGCGCTCCAGCGGCGCGTCGGCGCGGGCGGATCGGTCTCGCCGGGGCTCGTGAGGACGACCTTCGGGATCGCCGGAAAGTAGGCGAGGAACCAGCGCGCGAGCGGCATGCCGTCGAGACGCAGCTCGTGGACCGGCGTCGCGGGCGCGCCCGCCTCGGCGGGGAAGTCGTCGTCGAAGAGGAAGAGGCAGCAGTGCTTGGCGGCGTCGGAGACGAAGCGGTGCGCGCCCTGGACATCGAAGAGCAGGCGGTCGAGCGCGGCGGGCGAGTCCGCCGTGAAGAGGCGCAGGCGGGGAAAGTCGAGCGGGCGGCCGCCCGAGAAGGTCTCCTTGCAGAACGCGCGGAAGGCGTCCGAGAGGCCGTACTCCATCTCGACGAGGGCGGTCTCGTCGTCCTCGGCCGGGGCGTGCAGGTAGATGACGTGGAGGGGCTGGATCATGGGGCCTATTTCTCCGCCTTCGCCGCGGCCTCGAGCGCCGCGCGGACGTTCGCGATCGCGGCTTCGGACGAGTAGGTCGCGCTCGCCACGGCGTCCACGCGCGCCGTGGCGGCGACCTCCACGGGGAGGCCGTCCCACGCCTTCCACAGGCCCGCTTCCCCGAGGCGGTCGAAAAACGACGGCGTTTCGTCGTTCGGGAGCTTGGGCGAAACGCGCGCCACCACGCCGTCCTTCACTTCGACGAGGACCGGCACCGGTCCGCCGAAGCCCGTCACGCCGGGCGCGAGGCCGGTGGAATCGATCGTGACGGAAGCCGGGCAAGTATGCCCGGCCGCAGAACTGGATTCAGCCGATTCGGCAGGAGCCGAAACGACGGTGTCGGCCGCGGCTTCCGCGTGGGACTCCCGCGCGGCGCTCTCGGCGAGGGCCCGCCGCGCCGCGCGGAGTTCGATGCAGAGGATCACGAGCGCGAGGGCGAGAAGGACGTTGACGAAGTTCGCGGCTTTCATGGGTTGTTTGTTTCGGGTTGGTTGGCTTCGGCGAACTTGAGCAGCGTGCCCGTGGGGCAGACGAAGCGGCAGTAGGCCCTCGGGACGAAGACGGAGAGCGCGACGAAGGCGAGAGCGAAGGCGACGACGAGCGGCGGCACCGCGAGGAACGAGAGGGCGCCGAAGAGCTCCCATTCGGTCCAGCGCGACCACGCGCCGCACCAGAGCGCGAGCATGAGCGCCGCCCACAGCGTTCGCCGGAAGGCGGTCAGGCGTCGCACGAGGGCGGGGGAGAGGCGCCACTTGCGGACGGGAATGCGCGAGGCCAGCTCCTGCACCGCGCCGAACGGACAGACCCAGAGGCAATAGTGCGACTTGCGTCCGAAGACCGGATAGAGCAGCGCCGTCGAGAGCAGCAGGAGCGCGATCGTCCATTCGAAGACGCCGCCCGGCAGACCCGAGCCCGCCCAGCCGAGGAGACGCGCGGTCGAGAGGAACGAACCGGACCAGAACCCGAGCACCGCGACGTCGAGCCACAGCTGCACGGTGCGCCACCGGCGCGACTTCGTGACGAGCGGGACAACGGCCGCGAGGAGAAGGACCGTGACGATTCCGATGTTCGTTTCCAGGGTCAACCGCCGGATTTCGAACGTCGATGGCAGGAGCCGGAGCCCGGAATCCGCGGTCGGCGACGCGGACGCAAGATCGACCCCGAGGACGCGGCCGCGCCGCGCGACCGCGCCCGCAGCCAGCATGAGCAGGCAGGCGGCGATGCGCAGCAGGTGCGCGGCGGTGTCGCGGCGTGGGGCGTCCATGGCGGCAAGTCTGGCAGAAAGCGCCGCCCGTGGCAAGCGGATTTTTCCCGGTTCCCCCGACGTCGTATTCGGTCAGGAATCGTGGGGCTGCACCGTCATCGCATGCGGCGGCGTCGCATGAGAAGCTGTTCCCGATCGCGGGGCCGCTCGAAGACCGCGCGGAGCGGGCGGATTCGCGGGCGTCGCTCGCTCGGCGGGGTGAATCCCGCCTTCGCTCGCGCCGCCTCGCG
>JAFTHC010000174.1 GCA_017457625.1 Kiritimatiellia bacterium | reverse complement strand
GGCGTCCGTATGCTTGTAGATCGCGCCGACGGCGACGGCCGGGAGCCAGGGCAGGTCGAACTCGCCGCCGTGCAGCAGCGCGAACTTCGCCCCGAGGTTGTGCGTCGAGATCGAGTCGTCGCCGTATTTGTTCGCGTCCGTCCAGCCGTAGCCGTAGGAGAGTTCAAGGCGCTTTGCCACAGAGAACGACGCGGAGAGCGCCGCCCAGTCGATGTCGGCCGAGTCGAGGCGCGTGAACCACGTGCCGACCTGCGGTGCGGAGACGACCTGGTTGGTGCCGTCGTCGTAGGTGCCGGCGAGGAACGCCACGGGGTTGAACGCGATGCCGCCATCGCCCTGCAGGCCGTTGAGCGGAACGCCCGCGACGGCGGAAGAGGCGAGAAGCGCGGAGGAGAGAAGGAGGGAGGATGTGGTCTTGTTCATGGTTCGGATCCTTTTGGGTTGGTCGCAAGCCGCCGGGTTGAAGAACTTGGGTCGTGGCGGGCTTGCAGGGATGTTTACGGGTGGTTGAACCGAACGAATGATTTGTTTGTTGGTTGGTGTGGGGTGCCGGTTCAACCGTGTGGGCAGGTTTGCGTCCGCATTCGAGGCGGACATCGATCGGGTTTCATTTCTTGACGAGCCTCCTTCCCGCGGTGGGTGCTGGACTAATCACTACCGTTTTGGTTGTGAAAACGGCGCGGAGTCTAGCAAAGCGCGGTGCGAATTGCAAGCAAAAAAATACAAGAATTCTGCAATTATTTTCAGAGGAATCGGCGGAAACCGTGACGCAGACATCCGCCTATCAATAAAATATGATTATCTTGGTAGTGTATTCAGCCCACTGCGATCAAACTGTCCGCGGAGCCGTGCCGCGCCTTTGGTGAGGTGCCGAGTCATTTCCGCGGGCCGGCCCAGCGCGCGAAGGCGGGGCGGGCGGCGTCGAGCGCGGCGGCGGGGACGAGCAGCGCGGCGTCCGTTTCGCGGACGCCGGGGATGGCGGCGGGGTTGCATCCGCGCGCGGCGGCGCCGACGGCCTCGGGGCCGAAGTCGTTGCCGCAGTTCCGGCAGACGAGGCGGCCGTCGGCGCGCTGCGCGAAGAACGCGCGCGGCGAGGGGCTGCACGACTGGCAGGTGTTGAAGGCGATGCGCGGGCGGCCCGCGCCGTCGCGGATGGCGAGGAGCTGCACCGTCGGCTCGCCTTCCTTGGCGACGTTCACGAAGAGCGCCTCGGCCGTGATGTGCGCGAGCGGCACGGCGACGAAGCCGTCCGCGCCGGGCGCGAGGTCCAGGAACGGCGTCGCGGGGGCGGGCGCTGGCGGCGCGGCCGGCTCCCGTGCGGGCGGCGCGACGGCGCAGCAGTCCAGCGCCGAGAGCGCGGGGGCGCTGGCGTAGCCCCACGCGCGCAGGCCGCGCACGATCATTCCGGCGGAGAGCGCGACGAGCAGCGCGGCGCCGAGGGCGGCGACGAGCGTCCTGCGCCGGGCGAGCGCCCCGGCCGCGGCGCCGAGCGCGAAGAGCAGCGGCGCGGTCCCGAGTCCGAAGGCGAGCATCCCGAGCGCGCCCCGCGCGGCGCTTCCGCTCCCGAGCGCCCAGAGCTGCATCGCCTGGAGCGGACCGCACGGCATCAGGCCCGTGAGGAGCCCGAGCGCGGCGGCGCGTCCGAGCCCCGCGCCGCCGCCGCGGACGCCCCCGGGCCACGGCAGCCGCGGCAGCCGGAACGAAACGATCCCGAGCATCCGGAGCGCGAGCGCGAGCATCGCGCACCCCGCCACGAGCTGCACGGCGCCGCGGAAGCCCGGTCCCGGCGAAAGCGCCGCTCCGAGCGCACCGACGATCCCGCCCACCGCCGCATACGCCGCCAGCCGGGCGGCGTTGTAGACGAGCGCCGCCCTCCAGCTCCGCGCCCTCTGCGATCTCTGCGTGGGATTCTCCCCCACCTCCCCCAGCGTGCCGCCGAGCGCCATCGCCCCGCACATCCCCGCGCAGTGCAGGCTCGTGAAGAGGCCGGCGAGCAGCAGCGCCCCCAGCGTGGCGGAGGCGCCCACGTCGGGCAGGAGGGCGACGGCGTTGACGCCGAAGGCCCGCGTGAGGAGCCAGCCCAGCGCGACGACGGCGGCGAGCGCGGCGAAAAAGGCGGGCAGCGGGATGCGCCGCCGCGGCGCGCGCGGGGAGGCCGCGTAGCCGGCCGCCTCGACCGCGGCGACGAGCGCCGCGGCCTCGACAGGCGCGGCGAGCCGCACGACGGCGCTCCCGTCCGCGAGCGAGACGCGCGCCACCGCGACGCCGGGCCCGGCTTCGAGCGCCTCGCGCACGCGCCGCTCGCAGTGTCCGCACGTCATCCCGCCGATGGCGAGGACGGCGTCCGACAATGTTCTCGGTTCCGGTTTGCTTGCCATGGCCAGAAACACTACCATTTCGGTTGTGCATCTGCAAGCGGAAAGTCAATCCACGCTTTCCCCGGATCAGCGACCTTTTCGCTGGACGCGCCGGCGGGCCGGATGATAGACTCCGCGGCATGACGCGCATCCTCTTCGTCTGCCACGGAAACATCTGCCGCAGCCCGATGGCCGAGTTCTGCATGAAGGACCTCGTGCGCAGGGCCGGGTGCGAGGCGGAGTTCGAGATCGCCTCGGCGGCGCTGCACACGGACGAGATCGGCAACCCCGTCTACCCGCCCGCGCGGCGGGAGCTCGCCGCCCACGGCATCGCCTGCGACGGCAAGACGGCTCGGCTCGCCACCCGGGCCGACTACGGCCGGTGGGACCTCGTCGTCGGCATGGACGAGGAGAACCGCCGCGACCTGCGGCGCCTCTTCTCCGGCGATCCCGACGGCAGGTGCTCGCTCCTGCTCGACTGGACGGACCGCCCCCGCGACGTTGCGGACCCGTGGTACACGCGCGACTTCGGCGCGACCTGGCGCGACGTCCTCGAAGGATGTCGCGCGCTGCTCGCGGCAACCCCCGACACGCCATGACGCTTGATCCCCGCACTCCCTTCGACTCCGTCCCCGCGGCGTTCGACCGCTGGCGGCCGCGGTATTGCGACGAGCTGTTCGACCGCGTCGCGGCGCGGGCCGCGCTCGGCCCGGGAAAGAGGAGCCTGGAGATCGGCCCGGGCACCGGGCAGGCGACGGAGTTCGCGCTGCGCACGGGCGCCGACTGCACGGCCGTCGAGCTGGGCGCGAACCTCGCCGCGGTCTGCGAGCGCAAGTTCGCCCGCTACCCGAACTTCCGTCTCGTCCGCGGCGACTTCGCGGCGATTCCGTTCGAGCCGGCGTCCTTCGACCTCGTCTACTCCGCCGCGACCATCCAGTGGATCGGCGAGGCGGTCGCGTATCCGCGCTGCCGCGACCTGCTCCGCCCCGGCGGGACGCTCGCGATGTTCTTCACGAAAAGCGACTACCGGACCCCGAACCCCGCCCTCTACGCCGACATCCAGAAGGTCTACGACGCGTGGTACCGCACCGACACGCCCTACACGAAAAGGTTCGACTACGAAAACGCCGGCGCATGGGGCTTCCGCGACATGGAGCGACGCGAGTTCCCGTTCCGGCGCACCTACTCGGCGGAGGACTACGTCGCCTTCATCGGGACGCACTCCGACCACATCGGGATCCGCCCCGATTGCCGAGAGCCCTTCTTCGGCGGCATCCGCGCCGCCATCGAGCGCCACGGCGGCGTCCTCGAGGTCGTCGGCTCCTACGTCCTGTATCTCTGGACCAGGGACGCGGATTGCGGCGGTTCGAGGCCCGCGAGTCCGTAGCCGCGGAACGAAACGGAACGGCACGGAACGACCATGTCGATCCGTGCCGTTCCGCGGCTATGTGTTCTTTTGAGAAGCGCGCTAGACGTAGTCGACGACGCTCGCCCAGTGGGAGAGCAGGTCGAGCGTCTTCTGGTCCTTCGCCTTGGCCGATTCGGCGGCGGCGACGACCGGAAGCCACTTCTGCACGTCGGGGACCTGCGCGCCGAGGGCCTCGCACGCGAGGGCCATGTACTTCTCCGCGGCGGCGACGTGGCCCGAGAGCCAGAAGAGCAGGTAGGAGCGCGCGACGTCGGCCAACGGGTCGCCCAGGCGCACGTGCGCCCAGTCGATAACGCGCCAGTCGCCCTTCGGCGTGATGATCACGTTGGAGGGGTTGAAGTCGCCGTGGCAGAGCGCGGTGCCGCGCGGGAGCCCCTGCAGCCGCACGTGCAGGTCGTAGCGCGTCTCGCGCGGGAGCGGCGAGGCGCTGATCTGGCGGTCGAGCTTGTCGGAGAGGTTGCCCATGCGGGCGGAGGTCTTCTTGAAGATCTCCGCCTGGATCGCGACGAACTGCGCGAGCAGCCTGTCGAGATGGCGCTTGTCGGCGGCCATCGCGTCGGCGAGGGTCTTGCCCGCGACGAACTCGCGGCGGATGCACCAGTGGTCGCGCAGCTTGAACACCTCGAGCACCTTCGGGACCGGCAGGCCGGTCTCGGCGGCGCGGGCCTCGTTCATGGCCTCGTTGAGGATGTCGCTGACCTTGTATTCCGGCCCGAAGATCTTCAGGACCGTGGCGCCGTCGCGCACGATGAGCTTGCCGGTGCGCTCCTGCAGGACCTCGTCGCCCGCAGCGGGGGCCTTCTTGGCGGGCTGGGAGACCTTGGGGGCTTTGGTGACTTTGGCGACCTTGGCGGCGGCCTTGTCGGTAGAGGACTTTTTCATGGTGGTGTGAAAGCGTTTGCGATTTTTTAACACGTCGAAGTCGTCGACCGAAGGTCGTTAGACTTCGACATGTTTCCCGTAGTAGGCGTTGAGGTACATCTGCTTGATCTCGGAGACCAGCGGGTAGCGCGGGTTGGCGCCGGTGCACTGGTCGTCGAAGGCCTGCAGGGCCATGTCGTCGAGGCGGGCGAGGAAGTCCTTCTCGTCGGGGACGTAGTCGCGGATCGTCGGCTTGATGCCGATGCGCGCCTGCAGCTCGCGGATGGCCTTGAGCAGGTTGAGGAACTTCTCCCCGTGGCTCTTGCCCTGGACGCCGAGCGCGTCGGCAATCTCGAGGTAGCGCTCGAGCGCGTGCGGGTGGTCGTACTGCGGGAAGGTGCCCATCTTGCGCGGGACGGACGCGACGTTGAAGCGCAGCACCTCCTCCATCATGAGCGCGTTGGCGATGCCGTGCGGGATATGGTGGAAGGCGCCGAGCTTGTGCGCCATCGAGTGCATCACGCCGAGGAACGCGTTGGCGAAGGCCATGCCGGCCATCGTGGCGGCGTTGGCCATCTTCTCGCGGGCGACGGGGTCGGCCTTCTTCGCGACGGCCGCGTCGTAGCAGGCGGGCAGCCACTTGAAGATCGTCTGCAGGGCGCGGATGGCGAGGCCGTCGGTGTAGTCCGTGGCCATCATCGAGGCGTAGGCCTCGAGCGCGTGGGAGACCGCGTCGATGCCGGAGGCGCTCGTGAGTCCGGGGGGCGCCATCATCTGCAGGTCGGCGTCGACGATTGCCATGTCGGGCATCAGCTCGTAGTCCGCGAGCGGATACTTGACGCCGGTCTTCTCGTCGGTGATGACGGCGAAGGGCGTGACCTCCGAGCCGGTGCCGGCGCTCGTCGGGACGGCGACGAAGTAGGCCTTGTCGCCCATGTGCGGGAACGTGTAGACGCGCTTGCGGATGTCCATGAAGCGCATCGCCATGTCCATGAAGTCCGCCTCCGGGTGCTCGTAGAGGACCCACATGATCTTGGCGGCGTCCATCGCGGAGCCGCCGCCGACGGCGATGATGACGTCGGGCTGGAAGCCCTCCATCAGGTGCGCGCCCTCCTTGGCGCACGCGAGCGTGGGGTCGGGCGCGACGTTGGAGAACGTCGTGAACTGGATGCCCTGCTCGGCGAGGACCTTCTCGACGGGCTTGGTGTAGCCGCTCTTGTAGAGGAAGGAGTCGGTGACGATGAACGCCTTCCTCTTCCCGAGGACGGGGCCCATCTCGCGGAGCGCCACCGCGAGGCACCCCTTCTTCTGGTACACCTTGTCCGGCGCGCGGAACCAAAGCATGTTTTCCCTTCTCATGGCCACGGTCTTGATGTTGAGCAGATGTTTGACGCCGACGTTCTCGCTGACGGAGTTGCCGCCCCAGCTGCCGCACCCGAGGGTGAGCGAGGGGGCGAGGGAGAAGTTGTAGAGGTCGCCGATGCCGCCGTGCGAGCTTGGGGTGTTGACGAGGATGCGGCAGGTCTTCATCCGGTCCCGGAAGAGCGCGATCTTCTCCGGCTCGCCGGTTTCGTCGACGTAGAGCGAGGAGGTGTGGCCGAAGCCGCCGTCCGCCACGAGGCGTTCGGCCTTGGCGAGCGCGTCGGCGAAGTCCTTGGCGCGGTACATCGCGAGGACCGGCGAAAGCTTCTCGTGCGCGAACTCCTCGGAGAGCTCGACGCTCTCGACCTCGCCGATGAGGATCTTCGTGTCCTCGGGGACCTCGAAGCCGGCGAGCTTCGCGATGGTGACGGGCTTCTGCCCGACGATCTTCGCGTTGAGCGCGCCGTTGATGAGGATCGTCTTGCGCGTCTTCTCTGTCTCGGCCGGCGAGAGCAGGTGGCAGCCGGACTTGGCGAAGAGCGCGCGGACCTCGTCGTAGACGCCGTCCAGCACGATCACGCTCTGCTCGGAGGCGCAGATCATGCCGTTGTCGAACGTCTTGGAGTGGATGATCGAGGCGACGGCGAGGTCCAGGTCGGCCGTGTCGTCGACGATCGCGGGCGTGTTGCCGGCGCCGACGCCGAGGGCGGGCTTGCCGGAGGAGTAGGCCGCCTTCACCATGCCGGGGCCGCCGGTGGCAAGGATGATGTCCGACTCCTTCATCAGCAGGTTCGTCTTCGGGAGCGACGGGGCGTCGATCCAGCCGATGATCCCCTCGGGCGCGCCAGCGGCGACCGCCGCGTCGAGCACGGTCTTCGCGGCCGCGGCCGTGCAGGCCTTGGCGCGGGGGTGGGGGCTGATGACGATGCCGTTGCGGGTCTTGAGCGCGAGCAGGCACTTGAAGATCGCCGTCGAGGTCGGGTTCGTCGTCGGGATCACCGCGCCGACGAGGCCGATGGGCTCGGCGATGCGCTGGACGCCGGCGGCGGCGTCCTCCTCCACGACGCCGCAGGTCTTCGTGTCGCGGTAGGCGTTGTAGATGTATTCGGAGGCGAAGTGGTTCTTGATCACCTTGTCCTCGAGGACGCCCATGCCGGTCTCCTCGACCGCCATGCGCGCCAGCGGGATGCGCTCGCGGTTGGCGGCGAGCGCGGCGGCGCGGAAGATCGCGTCGACCTTCTCCTGCGGGAACGTGGCGTATTCCTTCTGCGCGGCGCGGACGCGCGCGAGCATCGCCTCCAGTTCGGAAATGCCGCAATCAGGCTGCGGCGCGGCCGGCGCGGGTGCCGGCGACCTGTCGTTTTCGTTCATGTCGTTCGTGGGGGGCGTTCCGCCGCCCGGGACACCACCGTTCGCGCGGAACGGGGAAAGAGGCTATCAAAAATCGAATCGATAGTCAAGTATCGATTTGCGCATGCCGCCAGCGAAGGGGGATTCCCTCTTCGTGGCGAGGTGTGGTAGGATTCCGCCCATGAGCGAGATGCTGGACATCGTGGACGAGGACGGTGTGCCGACCGGGCGTACGGTCGACCGCGATGCCGCGCACCGGGACGGGATTCTGCACCGCACGTCGCATGTGTGGATCGTTCGGCTCGGACCGAACGGGCGGGCCCAGGTGCTGGTGCAGAAGCGCGCGGCGGACAAGGACTCGTTCCCGGGGTGCTGGGACATCTCGAGCGCGGGACACATCCCCGCCGGCGACGACTGGGTGACGTCCGCCCTGCGCGAACTGCGGGAGGAACTGGGCGTCGAGGCGAAGCCGGAGGATCTCCAATGGCTCGGGATACACCGGGTCGAACATGACGGCGACTTTCACGGCAAGCCCTTCCGCAACCGCCAGGTGAGTGCGGTGTTCGTCCTGCATCTGGACAAGCCCGCTAACGAGTTCCAGATCCAGACCTCCGAAATCGAAGCCGTCGAATGGACCGATCTCGACGACTGCATCCAGGCCGTTCGCAGGCGTGCGCTCCCGAACTGCATTTCCCTGAAAGAGCTGCACTGGATCAAAAAGAGGGTTTGGCTCTATCCGCCGGGGGAAGGCCCCTTCCGTTCGCGCGGCTACACGGCCTTCAAATGGCTTGTCGCCGGACTGTGCCTCAACGTTCCCGTTTGGTACGTCCTGGCCCGTTGCGTCCAGGACTACAACTCCCCCCTCCATCGCCATCCCATCGTTCTCCTCTACCAATTGATCGGACTGCCCCTGGTGATGACGATTTGGGGAGCGCTCCACCCCCGCGTCTATCGGAAGCTGCCCAATGCATTCTTCGGTTCCCTCACGATCTTCCTGTTCATCGTTGCCCTCTTCTTCCATCTTCCCGTTCTTTTCATAACCGGATTGACCATCCATCCGCCGCAATACGGGTGGTGACGGCAGGCTCTTCTGAGTCCGCCAGATTATCCATAAACTCCCAATGTCCACCAATCGGCAATGTCATCAATGACAATGCCAAAGAAATCGGGCGCATTCATCCTTCAGCATTGAACCGGCACCCCGCCACGAACGCGCCCGACCCCCACGCGGCCTCCGCGGAGGGCGCGAAGGAGCCCGCCCCGTGAGCCCTCTTGCCCGCGAGCGGCGAAGCCGCGACACTCTGTTACGGCCGGTGTGAGCCGCGCCGTGCAAGGCCGCCACGGGCTCTTTCGCGTTTGAGGGAAGCGCCTAGGCGGGGCCTGTCGCGGTCGGGCTAGTAGAAGTGGAAGGAGGTCTGCTTCCTGTAGCGCGATTCGAGCGCGGCGGCGATGTCGTGCAGGACGTTGCGGCGCAGGTCGAGCTCGGCCGGGAGGTTGGGGTCCTGGTGGGCTTCGTTGACCTTGGTGCCGACGCAGAACTCGATGCGGTCGGCGTTGCGCATCCGCGAGAGGATCTCGCGCGCGGCCTGCGCTTCGTGCGCCCAGTCGGCGCCGGTCTCGAGGACGCGCCGGACGCGCGCGAGGGTGAGGACGCCCTCGGTGGCGAGGCCGACGCCCTCGATCTCGGCGCAGGGCGGCAGGTCGCCGGCCTCGCGCATCCGTTTGAGGTCCATCGAGACCTTGGCGCCGAGCTCGCGCGTCACGATGTTGGCCGTCGTGCCGCCGCAGACCACGACGGCGTCCGCGCCCGTGCCGGGCTGGGCGAGGCGCGCGTAGGGCGCGTCGCTCTCGCGGTGGAAGGGCGGGCCGCTCAGGATGCGCAGCACGCGCGGGCGGCGGAAGTAGACGACGAGGCAGCTGATGTCGTCGCGGTTCTTCCCGCCGTCCATCGCGCGGGCGCGGCGCACGACGGCCTCGCTCAGGTCGCGGGCGGAGATCTCCGGGTCGCGCTCGAGCGTCCAGCGCAGGAACTCGAGCTCGCCGCGGCGGCGCCAGCCGAACTTGAGGTCCGGGTTCTCGAGCCCGGCCTGCGTGACGCCGTCGCTGCACACGACGATGCGGTCGCCGAGGCGCAGGTCCAGCTCGTAGGTCTCGATCGGGCGGTCGGGCCAGCGCGGGGAGACGATCTGCCGGTGCGCGGCGGGCGCGACGTCCTCCAGCCCGCGCAGCTGCACGTAGCGGGGGTTGCCCATCTCCGCGAGGCGGGTGCGGCCGCCGACCTGCACGTCGAGCATCGAGAAGGTCGCGTAGGCGATCTGGCGGACGGAGTCGACGGGCAGGGCGTCCTGGATGGTCTCGACGCTCTGCAGCACGTCCATGTCGGAGCGCAGGAAGCGCATCGCCATGGTCATCGTCATGTTGGAGAGGACGGACGCCTTGACGCCGGAGCCGAGGCCGTCGGAGAGGACGGCGAGGGCGCGGCTCTCGGCGTCGATGCGCTCGATGCCGAAGGCGTCGCCGCACGCGACCTGCCCGTGCTTGCAGATCTGCGCGCACTCCATCTCGAGGAACCAGTCGGCCGCGGCGGCCGCGGCGCCGGCGGGGCGGGCGCTCACTTCTTGGGCTCCCCCGCGGCGGCCGCCGCCGCGATGCGCGCGGCCGCGGCGGCCGCGACGGCCTCCTGCTCCGACTCCGGGGCGGGGTTGTCGGAGCCGTAGGCGGAGAAGCGGCCGGCGATCTGGTTGAGCAGGATCTCGCTCTGCGCGACGTGCTCGCCGAAGAGGCGCGCGACCTCCTGGACGACGCGGACGTTCTTGCGGATGAGCTCGCGCGCGCTGCGGGCGACGGTCTCGCGCTGCAGCTCGCCCTTGGTGACGTCCTGCACGACGGCGCCGGCGAGGCGCCCGCGCGCGATGCAGAAGACGGAGACGTTGGCGACGCGGTCGCCGAGCGTCTGGTTGAAGCGCGTGGTCTCGCCGCCGTTCTCGAGGATCGAGGAGAGCAGCGGCGCGAACGGGAAGCCGATGGCGTCGAGGTCGAGGCCGTCGAGCGAGCCGAGCGTCTCGAAGATGCGCAGGGCCTCGCCGCCCATGATCTCGCAGAAGAGGTGGTTGCTCTCGACGATGGAGAGGGAGGAGTCGACGACCACGACGCCGGCGGGGATGTACTTGACGAGGGCGGAGCTCTTGCGCTCGAAGCTCTTGCGCAGGAACGTGTGGCACATCGAGGTCTCGGCCTTGCCGGCGAGGAGCGCGGCGGCGAAGTCGCGGCACGTCTCGTAGCCGCACGCGCCGCAGTTGAGCTCGTCCTCGGGGACGTACTTGCCGACGGTGGCGAGGGCCTGCCGGATCGCGGTCTCGTCCGGCGCCTCGGCCTCGGCGGCCTCGGCGGGGAAGGCGTGCGAGATGTCGACCGGCACCTCGCGCCCGACGCTGGAGCGCGGCTCGCCGGCGAGCTCGCCGGTGCGGACGATGCCGTCGATCGCCGCGCCGCCGGGGGGCATCGCGGGGCCGCTCACGCAGCCGCCGCGGCAGGCGAGCATCTCGACGAAGACGGGCGCGCCCTCCGCGGGGGCGGAGGCGCGGCAGAGGCGGTCGATCTGGGCGAGCCCGGAGACGGCGAGGAGCCGCGCGGGCGGGGCGGCGGGGTCGCGCAGCGTCTCGTTCATGCCGCCCTCGAAGGAGTAGAGGCGCCCCTCCTGCGCGGGGCCGAGCGCGAGCTCGGCCTCCTCGTCCGGGGGCTCGACGACGCCGCGGGACTCGAGGAACTCGACGAGGTTCGGGAAGGTGCACGCCAGGTCGAGCGCGGCGGGATCGCGGTCCGCCTCGTTCTTCTTGGCGGCGCAGGGGCCGAAGAAGACGACGGCGGCGTCCGCCCCGTAGGCGCGGCGCAGGGCCTTGGCGTGGGCGAGGACGGGGGAGTCGACCGGGACGATGCGCGGGGCGAGCGCGGGGTGGTACTTGCGGACGTAGTCGACCGAGGCCGGGCACGCGGAGGAGAGCCACAGCCCGCGCGGATGGTCGCGGAGGAACTCCGCCGTCGCGGCCGAGACGAGCTGCGCGCCGTGGGCCGTCTCGGAGACGCCCGCGAAACCGACGGAGCGCAGCGCGGCGGCGAGCCGCCCGAGCGTCCAGTCGGGGAACGCCGCGACGAAGCTCGGGGCGACGCTGGCGTAGACCGGGCGGCCGCTCTCGAGCAGGCGCGGGAGGCGGTCGACGTCGCGCCGGATGCGCTTGGCGCGGGCGGGGCAGACGCGGACGCATTCGCCGCAGGCGACGCACGCGCCGGGGATGACGGCGGCGTGGCCGTTCTCGATGCGGATGGCCTTGGGATGGCAGTGCCGGACGCACTTGTAGCAGTCCTGGCACTCGTTCTCGAGGGTGAAGACG
>JAFTHC010000173.1 GCA_017457625.1 Kiritimatiellia bacterium | reverse complement strand
CAACGCCAAGCTCGCACGCCGCACGCCCTCGTGGGTCCCCGGCTACAAGCACGTCGAGTGGGCGCACCGCTACAACGCCATCGCCGCCGGCACGCAGGGCCAGCGCCAGTGGACGGACGGCAACCCGAACTTCGACGTCTGCGAGTCGATCCTCAACTCGATGGTCGACTGGAACGGCTTCCGCGCGCCCTACGTCGTCGCCACCGAGAACGACGGCAAGAACGGCATCGGCATGGCCGTCGGCCACCTGCTCTCCGGCGGCATGAGCCAGATGTTCGCCGACATCCGCACCAACTGGACGCCCGCCTCAATCAAGAAGGCGACCGGCGCCGACGTCTCCAAGATCTGCCCGCGCGGCATCATCGACAAGCGCAACAGCGGCGCCGCCGCGCTCGAATACGCCGTCGACCTCTACAAGATCGTCGGCTGCCCCAAGACGACCCCGATCCAGGACGTCATGGTCAAGCTCCGCGGCTCCGAGAAGGCGCAGCAGAAGCTCGCCGCCGAGATCGGCAAGTCCGTCACCTACATGGGCGCGGACCTCACCTACTTCCCCGGCGACGGCCTCTCCAGCCACTTCCGCACGCCGGGCGGGCTCCCGATGACGAGCTACCGCTACAACTGCGTCGGCGACACGATGACGTGCTCCGTCGTCGAGGGCGAGACGGTCGAGCTGCCGAAGGCCGTGGGCGACAAGATCGGCGCGATCACGGACCCGACGTGGCCCGAGACGCACTGGATGCCGCGCGGGATGACGTCGTTCGAATACATGAACCGCATCGGCCCGAACCACGACGGCAGCTCGCTCGGCCTGATCGGCGCGGACTTCCTCACGTTCAACGCGATGCTGCGCATCCCGGTGGACATGCACAACATCGACAAGGCGGACGTCTTCCGCCCGACGATGTGGGACCGCTTCGGCGGCGACGACTTCCGCGCCTGCGCCCACCTCGGCCCGGTCTACAAGTAGGCGTCCCCCCCCGCCCGCGCCGCGGCGCGGGCGGGGTCGCCCGTCCCGGCCTCCAACCGACCATGAACGATCACTCCCTCCTCGCCGATGTCGAATCCCGCGCGATCACCGCGGAGAACCCCACCGGCGAAAAGGGCCGCGGCGGCCTCGCGACCGAAGGCAACGGCGCCGCGGCCGCGCGCGAGCTCGGCCCCGGCTGGAAGGTCTCGCCCTGCCGCACCGTCGAGCCCGGCGGAACGCTCGTCCTCGCGGACGTCGACGGCCCCGGCCGCATCCGCCACATCTGGATCGCGGACGATTCCAGGACCGACCGCCGCCTCGTGATCCGCTTCTACTGGGACGGCGCGGAGAAGCCCTCCGTCGAGGCGCCGCTCGGCGACTTCTTCGCCTGCGCGCTGCACGCCAGCGAACCCGGCACGCTCGTCTCGAACCCCGTCTGCGTGAACCCGCGCCGCGCCCTCAACTGCTGGTGGGAGATGCCGTTCCGCACGCACGCCCGCGTCACGCTCGAAAGCCTCCACGACGAGCCCGCGACCGTCTACTGGCAGATCGACTACGAGGCCGGCGCCCAGCCCGCCGGCGCCGCCTACTTCCACGCGCAGTTCCGCCGCACGGACGGCGTTCCCGAGCGCGGCGTCCACACGATCCTCGACGGCGTCCGCGGCCGCGGGCCCTACGTCGGGACCTACGCGCGCGGGGGCGTCCGCGCGGACGGCTGGTGGGGCGAGGGCGAGGTGAAGTTCCGCCTCGACGGCGACCGCGACGGCTGCACGATCTGCGGCACCGGCACCGAGGACTACTTCCTCGGCGCGTGGGGCTTCGACGACGGCGGCTACCGCGAATACTGCGGCCCCTGGGCCGGCCTCGCGCACGTCCGCCGCCCCGACGGGCTCTACAAGGCCGTCCCGCGCTTCTCGCTCTACCGCTGGCACCTGCCGGATCCGATCCGCTTCAAGAAAGACATCCGCGTCACCGTCCAGGACCTCGGCTGGCGCTCCGGCGGCCGATACCTCCCCCGCCGCGACGACATCTCCACCGTCGCCTACTGGTACCAGTCCGAGCCCTTCACGGACTTCCCGCCGTTCCCCTCGCGCGACGCGCTGGAGATCGTCTAGCGGACGAAGTGCAACGGCATACGCCCGCCGCCGACGCCCGGCCGGACAGGTCTTTTGCCGACCGCCGCGCTACGGCGCGAGGACGCGGAGCGTGCGGGAGCCGGCTTGGTCGTGGACGACGAGGATGGCGAACTCGAGGCCGTCCACGTCCGGGCGCGCGGAGACGGAGGCGTAGTCGAAGACGCCGCGCAGGTCGGTGTAGCCGTCTTTGTGGAAGACGGCCGCGCCGCCGCCCGCCGGCCGCGCGAAGACCTTGACGTAGGCACGCGGCAGGGGCCGCCCCGCGCCGTCGCGCACGAGCAGCTCGCCGCGCGGGCGGACGGCCTGGACGCGCAGCGTGCCGGGCGTGTGCAGGAGCGTTTCGGAGGCGGAGCCGTCCGCGGCGGCGATTTCGACGGAGAGCGCCTTGGCGTTCCATTCGGCGGGCAGTTCGACGCGGAGCGGCGCGCCGTCCGCGGGCGCGGCGAAGTCCTTCTCCCAGGCGGGGCGCACGAAGGCGGCGCGCGAGGAGCGGCCGGGGTCTTCGAAGGGGTGCATGGAGAAGAGCATTTCGGCGTCGATCGGGAAGAGCCGCACGCGGACCGCCCCCGCGGTCTCGACCTCGAAGAGGCCGGGCGCGGTTTCGGCTGCGCCGAAGGCGGCGCGCGGCAGTTCGGGCGCGTCGCCGGGCGCGCCGTCGGCGAAGGTGCCGGGGTCGCCGCTTTCGATCTGCGAAGCCTGCGCGAGGATTTCGCGGAAACGCCCGCGCCACGGCTCCAGCGGCAGGTCGGCGCGTTTTTCCGCGATCGCGGCGGCGTCCGCGGGGCGGCCGTCCGCGAAGGCGCGCCAGGCGCGCAGGTAGTCGGTCGCGACGTTTTCCGGCAGGCCCGCGGCGACGGCGGCGTCGAACTGCGCGGCGGCTTCGTCGCGCCGCTCCATGGCGTAGAGCGCGATGGCGGCGAGCAGGCGCCGGTCGGGCGTCGGCGCGGGTTCGTGGCCGATCAGCTCCAGCAGTTCGCGCCACTGCCGCGCCAGGCGCGGGTTGTCGGAACGGCCGTCGCCGAGCGGGTGGACGCGCGCGTGGACGAGCGGCCAGAATTCGCGGTGCTCGAAGGCGGCGGCGTCTTCGGCGTCGACGGCGAGGGGGCCGGCGCGGAAGGCGGGACCGAAGCGGCCGACGCAATCGTCGCCGGGATCGCCCAGGTAGCGCGCGACGAGGTCGCGGTCGCCGTGGCGGAAGCCGCCCTGGACGAGGAACGGCTCCGCGTCGCCGCCGCGGCCGCGCGCGTCGAGCGCGGCGACGGCGCGCCGCGCGAAGTCCGCGCTCTTGACGGCGCGCCACCCGGCTTCGGCGAGGTTTGCGCCTTCGAGCTTGCCGCCGCGCAGGAAGGCGAGGGCCTCCTCGTCCGTTCCGTTGCGCGCGATCCAGTCCCACGAGGCGGTGTCCGGCGGCGGCGCGCCGTCCGCCGCGCGGAACGGGGCGGGCGCCGCGGCGCCGGCGAGGACGCCGCGTTCGAGCGCGGAGGCGGGGCGCACGGCGAAGGCGCCGTCCGCGGCGGGGTGCGGGAAGTAGAAGCGGACGACGGACTGCTCGGAGCCCCAGGGCTGGAGCACGACGGTCCGCGCGGCGGCCGCGCGGTCGCCGCAGAGCGGGACGGCGCCGTCGGGGACGGAGACGGAGAGCGTGACGAGGCGCCGGCGCCCGGTCGGGTTGGAGAGCACGGTTCGCATCGCGTAGGGGCGGCCGGTCCAGAACGCGTCGCCTTCGCCGAGGTTGCGTTCCCACGTTTCTCCGTCGACTTCGCGCGTGGGGTTCGCCGGGTCGAAGCGGCGCTGCAGCACGAGCACGGGGTCGGCGGCGGCGGCGTCCCGGACGTGGAGCGTCGTTTCGCGCAGCAGGATCGCGGGCGAGGCGGCGACGAACGCGGCGGAGCCGTCTTCGCCGCGCTCGACGCGGACGCCCTCGCCGCGCAGCGGGAGGCCTTCGAGCGCGAGGGCGAGCATGCGTTCGGAGAAGGAGCCGGCGGCGCGGGCGACGTCCGGCGAGAGCAGCGGCGCGGCGCCGCCGGCGGCGGCGGCTTCGAGGGCGTCGGCCCAGAAGGCGTTGGGCTCGACGTCCGGCGCGCCGTCCTCGGCGTCGCGCCGCCACCAGTTGCTTTCGAGCCACTCGCGCGTGGCGGGCGAGGGACGCCGGACCGCGGGCTGCGCGGCGCGGCCCGCGGCGTCCGCCGCGAGGCGCGCGGCGGCGCCGGCGCGGTTGGCCCGGATCGCGCCGAGAGCGAGCGCCCCCGGGGGCTCCGCGACCTCGACGTCCCAGTCGCCGGACGCGACCTCGTCCCAGTCGCCGGACTCGTCCTCGAAGTCCTCCTCCGCCTCTTCCTCGATTTCGGCTGCGAGTTCGAGGTGCCGTTCCGCGGCGGCCGCCGGCGCGGCTCGCCTCAGGGCGTTCGGTTCGTTCCGCATGACGATCGGGGACTTGACCATGGAGACAGTCGTGACCTCCTTCGGCGCGGGGGCGGCGGCCATCGCGGCGTCGAACGCGGTGTCGCCCGTTTCGGCGTCGTCCGCCGCGAACCCGGCGCGCCAGTCGCGCGCGAGCGCGGCGAAGGCGCCCGCGGCGGCGGGGTCGCGCCGCGCGAGCAGGACCTTCTCGGGGATCGAGAGCGCGTCGCGCGCGCCGGGCGCGCTCCACGGCGAGAGGTCGCGCCCGAGGAGCCACGCGTCGACGAAGTCGAGGCGCCGCTTTTCGCGCAGGCGCGGGGCGACGACGGCCGCGAAGAAGTCCGGGTCCTTTTCGTGCAGGAAGAGGTCGAGCTCGTGGCAGGCGTGCGAGCCGTAGAGCTCCAGGCGGCGCTCCGGCGGCAGGTCCGCCCACTCCGCCACGAAGGCGAAGTCGGCCAGCGTCGCGTCGTTCTCCACGGACTGGAAGAGCCGCACGAGGTCGGCGACGGTCGCCAGCGACGTGAACTTCACCGTCGCGTCGGCGTCCGCCGGGACGCGCGCGCCGGCGCCCAGCCCCTCGGACTTGCGCTCGCGCACCGCGACGCCGGCGCCGCCCGCGTCGAAGTGCCGCACCTCGCGCGGCGTCCAGGGCGCGCGCGGGAGCGGCACGAGCGTCGTGCGCGTCGAGGCGGCGTCCTCGACGACGATCTGCACCTCGGCGAATCCCTCCAGCGCCTCGGCGGGGATGCGCAGGCGGCCCTTGGCGTCCGGCTTGGCGTTGGCGAGGACGACGGCCGGCCCGGGGAGGAACGCGAAGGACGGCAGCGGCGCGCCCGAGGCGGCGCCTTCCGCACCATAGCGGCCGAGCGCCTTGCCGCGCATGGCGGGGGCGCGCGAGGCCATTACGTCGAACGCGCGGCCCGGCGCGGCGCCGACGTCGCCGGTGCGCGCTTCGGAGGGGCTCCACGGCGACACGAGCGCGCTCGGGCGCTCGAGCATCACGCCGAGCGGGCGCGGCAGGCCGGCGCGGTCCAGGACGTAGCGCGCCTCGTCGCCGATGCGGATCGCGTCCGTCGGTTCGGTGGCGGCGGACGGGCCGAAGTCGAACCGCTCCGGTTCCGGGAGCTCCCGCCCGAGCAGCGTGTTGTAGGGGTCGTCCTTCGCGCCGTGGCGCGGCGCGAAGCGGCGGGCCACCGCGTGGACGCGCGTGAGCCCGGTGGCGTTCTCGATCCCGACGGCGAGCGAACCGTCGTCCCGCCGCTTCGCGAAGGCGACGCGCGGCGCGAGGTGCGAGGCCGCGTCCGGCCACGCCAGCGCGTCGCACGCGAGCAGCCCGGCGCGCACGGCGGCCGGCTGCGCGTCGACGACGTGCACTTCGGCCGCCTGCCCCGTGCGGCGCGCCTCGACGTTCCACACGCCGGGGCCGGGCGGGTCGAACGCGACGCGCCCGCCGTCGAGGAACGACAGCGCCGCGACGGCGCTTTCGCCGGGCCGGCCGTCCGCGCGCTTCTTGCGCACCGAGAACCACGCGGCCGGCACGTCGCGCGCGGGGAGCCCCTCGGGCGCGAAGCCCGGGAAGAAGAGGACCGCGCGCTCGCCCGCGGCGACGGCGACGACGCGCGGCTGCGTCCCGCGCTCCGCCTCGGGGACGGCCCACTTGTAGGACTGCCCGCGGCACGTGGCGGAAACGGTCTCCACGGCGGCGAGCGCCCCGAGGTCGATCGCGCCGTTCGCGTCCGTCTGCAGGTTGCGCACGTCGTCCGAGCCGTCCGCGCAGCGAAGCCCCACGCAGACCGGTTCGCCGGCGATGGGTTCGCCCGCACGGCCGCGCACTTCGAGCCGCGCGCCGGCGGCGTCGCGCGAGAAGAGGACCGTCTCGATCCGGTCCGTTTTTTCGATCGTCGCGAACGCGGCGGCGAACGTCGCGGAGACGGCGTCCGCCTTGCCGGCCGCGACGTTGCGCACCGTGCCGCGCAGCGTCGCCTCGACTTTCTGCAGGCCCGCCGGGACGCGGAAGCGGTGCACGACGTCCTCGCCGTCGCGCAGCGCGGGGAGCGGGAACGTCTCGTCGCGCGCCGTGCCGTCGACGTTCGCGAGCCGCAGCGCGAGCTCCGGGTTCCCGACGAGCGCGAGGGAAACCGGTTCGCGCGCGGCCGAGACGGTCAGGCGCGGGCGCAGCACCAGCGCGGCCTCCTCGCCCGGGACGAGGCTTTCGGCCGGCAGCGCGCCGGACGCGGAGAACTCGTAGCGCTCCTCCAGGAGGAACGGGGCGACCGCCTGCGCGACGCGCCCGGCGCGGACGACCGCGGCCTTGGCCGTGGCGTCGCCGGGGGCGACGAACGGCACGGCGATTTCGCCCGTCTCCGGATCGGCCGCGAACTTGCGCTCGCCGAGCCACAGCTCCGCGTCCGCACGCGGCGCGCCGTCCTCGCCCAGCGCCGCGAGGACGACCCCCGACGCCGCGGTGCGGTGCACGACGCGCAGCCCGCCCTTGCGCACGAGGACGCGCGCCGCGAGGCCCGAGCCGGACACTTCCGCGACGTAGAGGCCGGGCCGCGCCATTTCGGGGAAGTCGAGCGTCTCGGCGTGCAGGCGCATCGCCGGAAGGGCGGAGAAGTCGAGCGTCCGCGACGCGGTCGGCACGCTGCCCTCCAGCCCGAGCTCCGCCGTCGGGTCGCCGCCGAGCGCGCGCACGACCGCGAAGGCGTCCAGGTCGTAGACCGCCACGCGCACCTGCGGGACGTTCTTCACGTCGAGCCGGAGCGAGACGGGCGCGTCCGGCGCGAAGCGCAGCGCCGCCGTCCCGCGCGGCCAGGCGAGCGTGCGCCGGTCGCGCAGCGCGGCGAACGCGGCGTCGTCGAAGACCTCGCGCACGCGGGCCGGGTCGGTCTCGCGCCCGGCGAGCAGGTCCGCTTCCGCCGCGAGCCGGTCGAGCCAGGGCGCGTCGAGCAGGCCCTTGAAGGCCGCGGGCGAGGCGGACCCCGCCACGAAGTGCGCGAGCAGGAGTTCCCGGACCAGGCCGTCCTCGGAGCCCGGCGGGTCGAGCAGCCCCGGCGCCGCGCGGCGGCAGGCGTCGGGGACCGGGTCGAAGACCGCGTCCGGAAGCCGGCTCCATTCCTCCTTGAGCGCCTCGCCCCGGTGGGCGGCCCAGCGGCGCGGCGTCGCCAGATACTCCGCGATTTGCTCCGCGGGCGGCAGGCCGGGCGCCGCCTCGAGCGCGCGGTAGCGCGCGGCGGCGAGGATCGCCGAGCGCCGCGGCGGGAGCGTCCGCGCGAACTCGACGACGCGCGCGAGGTGGAGCCGTTTCTCCTCGTCGGCCGGGCGGCCCGACTCCGCGTCCGGCCCGAGCGCCGCGATCACGGCCGCCGCGAAATCGGCGTTGTCGTCTACGGAGCAGTCCGTCCCCGCGAGGCGCTTGCGCAGCTCCAGCAGCGCCGCCAGCGGCAGCGCCTTGTGGACGGCGCGCGCCCCGAACCGCTTTCTGGCGTCGATCAGCCCCGACGCGGTCGTCCGGTCGAGCAGATCCGCTTCGACCAGGTCGAGGATGCCGGGCGCGTCCGCGAGCTCCGGGCGCGAGAGGACGGACGCGACGTCCTGCGCCGCCACCTTCAGGCCGGCCGCGAGCGCGGCCGCCGCGAACTTGGAGTCCAGGTCGCGGCGCAGGAACGTGCGCGCGTTCTCCTTGCTCCACGCCTTGAGCGCGCGCTCGGCCGGATCGACGGCGGGGAACGCGGTCGGCCATTCCAGGTGCGCCGAATCCGGGCGGCGCATCGCGTCCGGGATCGCGACGTCGAGCGCCTTCGCCAGATCCGTCCCCGTCGTCCCGTTCTCCCCCCCGAAGAACTCGAGCGCGGCCTGGCGGCGCTTGAGGCGGCGGTATTCCTCCAGCGCCGGCTCCGCGTTGTTGACGCCGTTGCGGCGCAGCCATTCGTCGCGCCAGGCGTCGAGCGAGGCGCGCGCCTCGTCGGTCTTTCCCTGTTGCTGCAACAGGAGCGTCGCGTAGTAGAACTTCGCGTCCGAGAGCGGCGGCAGCTCGTCGAGCAGCGCGGCGCGGTCGGGCGCGAAGGCCCATTTCTCGGCGAAGGCGGTGTCGGCGAACGACACCGCCGCGCCGGGCTCGGCGGCGGGGGCGAAGCCGGGGCGGAGCCCGGCGGCGAAAAGGGTCAGGAGGAAGGCGATCCGTTTCATGGCAGGTCGGTGGTTGGAGGTTTTCGGCCGTCCGGGGGATGGCGTCCGTTTGCGGCGATCTCTCCCGCTAATACGAATCTCGGCCCCCGGTTTCTTGGAAAGGAGCCGCCCGGCCGGTTTTTCCGCGGCGTCCGGCGCGGCATTCTACCAGTTCCCGATCCGAATTGCCAACTTGCGCGCGGGCGCGGCGTTGCGCTAGAATCGGCGGCGACATGACCGCGAACAACGATTGTCCCGAAAACGCCGTCCGCGACGCGCTTTCGCCGCCCGCGCCCGGCTGCGCGCGCCTGCTCGGCCCCGCCGGCGAAGCGGCCGGGGTCTGCCTCCGCGTCCGCGCCTTCTCCGATTGGGCGCAGGGGCCGCTCTACGACGAAGCCGCACGCGCCTTCCGCACGCACTGGGACGACGACCCGCGCGGCGGCCAGGGCTGGGGCTGGCAGAACGAATACTGGGGCAAGACGATGCTCGGCTTCGCCGGCGCCATCCGCGCGACGCGCGACCCCGCGCTCGCCGCCTGGGCGCTCGACAAGGCCCACGCGTTCGTCCGCGAATTCCAGAAGCCGAACGGCTACCTCTCGACCTACGCGAGCGAGGACCTGCTGCGCCGCAACCCGGACGGCCCCGATCCGCGCGACCACGCCTGCTTCAACGTCTGGGGCCGCAAATACACGCTCTGGGCGCTCGTCGAGCTGCACGAGGCGACCGGCGACGCGGCGTGCCTCGCCGCCGCGGAGAAGATGGCCGACCACCTCGCCGCGCAGCTCGGGCGCCTCGGCCTGACGCTCGACCGCACGGGCACGTGGCACGGCGTCTCCTCGATGAGCATCCTGCGGCCGCTTCTCGAGCTGCACCGCCTCACGGGCAGCGCGAGCGCCCGCGCGCTCGCGGAAAGCGTCGTGCGCGCCGCGTCCGCCGGCTCCGGTTCGCCCGCGGCGATCCTGCGCGACGCCCTCCGCCCCGAGCCGATCGCCGAGTGGCATCCGGACCCGTCGTTCTGGGCGAAGGGCTACGAAATCATGAGCTGCCTCGAAGGCTTCGCCGACTGGTATCGCCTAACGGGCGAGCGGCGCGTCCTCGACGCGGTCCTCGCCTACGAGCGCCACCTCGTCGAGGAAGAGCTCAACCCGATGGGGAGCGTCGGCTGCTTCGACCACTTCCTCCACGCCGCGCACCGCGTGAACGGCATGACGGAGCTGTGCGACGTCGTGCACTGGATCCGCCTCGAGCGCGAACTGCTGCTTCTCACCGGCGACCCGGCGCGCGCGGACCGCATCGAAGAGGCGTTCCTCAACGCCTTCCTCGCGGGCGTCTGGCGCGACGGCCGCTGGGGCGCGCACATCGTCCGCTCCCACGGCACGCGCCACCTCTCCGCGCCGCCGCAGGTCGGGATGGCGCTGCACCAGTGCTGCCCGGACAACATGGTGCGCGCGTTCTTCGACTACGCCGGAAGCCAGGCGGCGCGCGCCGCGGACGGCGCGCTCTGCGTGCTCCTCTACACCGACGGCGCCGCCGCGCTCGGCGGCGACCGCGTCGAAATCTCCGGCGGCTACCCGTGGTCGGACGGCCCCGTCGTCGTGCGGGCGGAGCTCGAAAAGGCCGGCACGGTCCGCTTCCGCGCGCCGCGCTGGAGCGCCGAAGTCCGCGTCGACGGCGAGCCCTGCGCCCCGTCCGGCGGCTGGATCGAGCGCCCCGCCCGCGCCGGGACGAACGTCTGGCGTCTGGGCTTCGACCTCTCGCCGCGCCTCGTCAACTGGACCGGGCGGAGCGACGAGGACATCCGCGACTACGTCCGCTCCTTCATGGAATACCGGAGCAAGACGCCCGAGATGGCGGGGCTCGTCCGCGAAGAAGCCGGCGTCCGCGTCCTGCGCGGCCCGCTCGTCCTCGCCAAGGGCCGCCTCGCCGGCACCTCGCGCGAAGAGACGCTCTTCGCCGCGACGATCCGCAACCAGGGCTGGCGCGCCTCGCTGCATCCCGCGCCGCGCACCGCCGCGAACGCCGCGGTGCCGCAACCCTGGACGCTGCTCCTCGAGCGCGCCGGCGAATCCCGCGCGATCCCCGTCGCCGACTTCGCCTCCGTCTCCGACGTCGACGACCCTTCCAGCTGGTTCTCGCTCTGGTTCTAGCGAATGCAAGCGGGAAAACAAGCCGGTCGGACGGGAGCGGCCGAATTCCGTTTGTGCGGTTGACATCCTGCGCCGCATGCGCGCGCTCGTCCCGGGCTACGACTACCGGCCCGAGCACGTCGAATGCGTTCGCAAGGGGATCGAGCCGCGGGCGGGCGGAGGAACAGGGGGAGTTATGGGGACTGACCCAGTTGCCGCCGCCCCCCCCCCCGCGCGGTCGTCGGCTCCGGCGGGCCCTCCGGGCGAGCCGCCGCGACCTGGCGACCGGACGACTCGGCGACTTGCTGCTTCCCAAGTCGTCTAGTCGTTAAGTCGGTGAACTGCTCAGCGGTTCATTGTCCAGCGAGGTCCCTCCAACCGCGAACTGGCAATTCGCGATGCAATTCGCGCGGGTTCTGGGGCGGAATCGCAATGATCCGACCGGGCATCCCCGGAAAAGGTTGGCCATAACAGATCACGGCTTCTGGCCGGACGCGTTTCAACATTTCGGAGTAGCCGCGAAGAAAGCCGGCTCGGCCCTGCCGACACCCATACGTCGCCACGACTACAACGGAACCTTCTTCGATCCCGTCGAAACAGAATTCGAAACTCGCATAGGAATCCCAGCTGACCGTCGGCACGACGATCATTCCTTTCGACTGCCAGAACGCGCCGATCCAACGGGAGCGCGCGACCGATTCCATTTGACGCCAAGGAGACATCTCACCGTAGACGGAGCAGTCCGGCGTGCAACAGAATCTGTACTGTTTGAATTTTGCAAGCGTCTTTTCCGGATGGTCGTAGATGTCGAGGAATCGGAAATCGTCCACGAAGAAGTGAACTCCGAGATCGAAGTTCTCGTCATCGGGAAACACGGTGTTCGTACACGCGATCAATCCGATGTTGTCCAGATCCACAGAT
>JAFTHC010000172.1 GCA_017457625.1 Kiritimatiellia bacterium | reverse complement strand
GCGGCGGCGGCGGCGGCGGCGGCAACCAGGACGGCAACGCCGGTGCGTCCGGCGGCGGCGGCGGTTCGCGCAACGGAACCACCAACGGCGGCGCCGGCACGCCGGGGCAGGGCTTCGGCGGCGCCGAAGGCGGCGTCGGCACGAACTGGGTCGCCGGCTCCTACACGGAAATGACGGGCGGCCGGGTGACGAACCTCGACACGATGGCCGGCGGCGGCGGCGGCGCGGGCGGCCCCGGCGAGTGCGGCACCGTCGACTCCCACAACAATTGCAACAGCACCCAATACGGCGGCTACCAGCGCGACTACCACGGCGGCAACGGCGGTCCGGGCCTGCCCTCGGACATCACCGGCGAAGAAGTCTGGTATGCGGGCGGCGGCGGCGGCGGCGTTTGGCACGACGAAACCTACGTGGCCTTCGGCGGCGCCGGCGGCAAGGGCGGCGGCGGCATGGGCGACTGGTCGCTTCTGCCGCAGGCCGACATCGACGGCAAGCCGAACTCCGGCGGCGGCGGTGGCGGCCAGGGCCGCGGCGGCGGCCGCGCCGACCCGATCTACTGGGGCAAGGGCGGCAGCGGCATCGTTGTCCTGCGCTACGCCCCGGCGGGCGACGCGGTCGGCCTCAATCCGATCGAGACGGCCCTCGGCGCGACGAGCGCGACCGTGACGGCCTGGACGGCCGGCGCTGGCGTCGCGGAGGAGGTTCGCTGGGGCACCGATCCGGCGGACCTCTCGAACACGGCCGCGGTTTCCGGCGGCACGGCGACGCTCTCGCCGCTCGTTCCCGGCACGACCTACTACGCGCAGGCGGCCGGTGGCGGGCTCGCGGGCAAGATCGTCGAGTTCCTCGCCCGGCCCTGGCCGAGCTATCTGTCCGACAGCGTCCAGCCCTCCACGGTCGGCGCGTCGGACTACCTCGTCACGTTCACGTCGGGCGGCGCGTTCACGCTGACGACGCCCGCGACGGTCCGCGCGCTCCTCGTGGGCGGCGGCGGCGGCGGCGGTTGCAACGCCGGCGGCGGCGGCGGCGCGGGCGGCATGCTGGAAGTCTCCGACTTCGTGCTCGAACCCGGCTCCTACACGGTGCGCATCGGCGCGGGCGGCGCGGCCTCGACATCGTCCAGCGCAACCGGCGCCAAGGGCGGCGACACGGTCCTGCTTCGGGACGGAGCGCCCGTCCTCCGCGCCTACGGCGGCGGCGGCGGCCAGTCGTGGGAGTGCTACGGCGAAGCCGCGCTCGCGACCTCCACCGGCGGCAGCGGCGGCGGCAACACGCGCCAGGACAAGCCCGGCACCTACATCGACCCGGCGCAGGGCAATCCCGGCGGTCCGTCCGTCAACTACACGACCCGCGGCGACTGGGACGGCCAGCCCGGCGGCGGCGGCGGCGCAGGCGGCCGCGGCCTCTCGATGCTGCGCTACCCGGAGGACTCGAACCGCCACAACGGCGACGGCGGTCCGGGCCGCGCGAGCGACATCACCGGCGCGAGCGTCGTCTACGCGGCCGGCGGCGGCGCGTCCTGGGGCGGCAACTGGAGCGACTGCCCGGCCGGCTCCGGCGGCCGCGAGGGCTCCGGCCACGGCGTCCGCAAGGGCGCGGCCGCGAAGACCGGCGACGAGAACGGCCTCCCGAACACGGGCGACGGCGGCGGCGGCGGTTCGACCACGATCGCCGGCGGCTCCGGCGGCTCCGGCATCCTCGTCCTGCGCTTCGCGCGCGATCCCGACGCGCCCGGCCTCTCGGACGCGGCGGTGGTCGAGAACGTCCTCCGGCTCGACGGGTCGGTCGTCTGCGAAGACGCCGGCGCGCGCGTGACCTACCGCATCGCGGGCCCGGGCGAGGACGTCTTCGCGGCGACGCCGGTCGTCCTCACGGAGTCGTCCACGGCGGGCGAGACGCTCTCCTTCACGGAGACGGGCCTCGTCGGCGACGCGCTCTACACGGTCCTCTTCGAAGCCGTGAAGAACGGCCACGCGGCCCTGCCGCTCCAGTTCACGGCCACGCCCTTCGCGCTCGACCCGGCGTTCACGCCGTCCGAGCCCGCGAACGACGCGCGGTCGCGCGTGGGCGCCGACGAAGTGCACGTCCTCTCCGCGAGCGGCACGTTCACGCTCGCCACGGCGCGCCGCGTCCGCCTGCTCGCGGTCGGCGGCGGCGGCGGCGCGGGCTGGGGCTCCCAGTGGGGCGGCGGCGGCGGCGGCGCGGGCGGCCTGATCGAGCTGCCCGGCATCGTCCTCCGTGCCGGCACCTACCGCTACGAGGTGGGCGCGGGCGGCGCGCCCGGAAAGACGGACGCCACGAAGGGCGGCAACGGCGGCAGCACGGTCCTCTTCTACATCGATCCGGAGACGCAGGCCGAAACGGAGGTCGTCCGCGTCGCGGGCGGCGGCGGATCCGGCGCCACCAACGACGGCTGGCGCGACGGCCTCGACGGCGGCAGCGGCGGCGGCGCGGTCTTCTGGGAGCTCAACAACAGCCGCTGGGGCAAGCCCGGCAAGGGCCTCGCCGGCCAGGGCCACGACGGCGGCGGCTGGACGGCCTCCCCGGGCGGCGTCGTCGGCTCCTCCGGCGGCGGCGGCGCGGGCGCGCCCGGCCAGACCGGGACCGCCACGAAGGGCGGCGACGGCGGCGACGGCCTGCCCTCCGACATCACCGGCGCCGAAGTCTGGTATGCCGGCGGCGGCGGCGCGTCGGCTCGCAACAACGATGCGAACGTCCGCACGGTCGGCAAGGGCGGCAAGGGCGGCGGCGGCCACGGCGCCGACTACGGCGACTACACGCCCGATCCCGGGCGCGACGGCGTCGACGGCCTCGGCGGCGGCGGCGGCGGCGGCCTGGCGTGGTTCATCCAGGGCGGCCCCCATCGCTGGTTCGACTGCTTCGGCGGGCGCGGCGGCGCCGGCACGCTCATCCTGCGCTTCGTCGCGGCGCCGACGGACGCGCCCGTCCTCGCCGGCGTCACCGCCACGCTCAAGGACGCCAAGACCGCGACCTTCACCGGCACGGTCGAGTGGGTCGGCGACGGCGCCTCGACCGCGGACGTCGTCCTCACCCAGGGCGGCATGGGCTTCGTGGCCGCCCGGGGTCTCGCGACGGGCGACGCGTTCTCCTTCGACGCGCCCGTCACGCCCGGCGCGACGTTCGCCTGGTCGCTGGCGCTCCGGAACGACCGCGGCGAAACCTCCGCTTCCGCGTCCGGTTCGATCGCCGTCCCGGCGGACGACCCCGTCGCGATCACGACGACCGGCGACCCCGAGCTGCGCGCGGTCGGCACCGACACGGTGGCGATCTTCACGAACACGGCCGCGGGCGGGTCCTTCACGGTTCCCGCGGGCGGCGCGTGGGTCGAGATGCTCGTCGTCGGCGGCGGCGGCGCGGGCGGCGCCTACTGGGACTACTTCGGCGGCGCGGGCGGCGGCGCGGGCGGCTTCGTCCACGCGCCGGCGCTCTTCCTCGAAGAGGGTACCTACACCGTCACCGTCGGCGCGGGCGGCCGCGGCCGCGAGGACGGCGCGTGGAACGGCAACGGCGGCCCCGGCAACCGCGGCTCCGCCTCGTTCGTGCAGCTCGGCGGCGTCGACGTCCTGCGCGCCTACGGCGGCTCCGGCGGCGCGAGCCGCTACAGCGGCAACTGCACCAACGTCGGCGAAGTGGCCGCCATGGGCAGCACCGGCGGCGCGATGCCGATGAACACCTCGAACATCGGATACCTGCGCATGCACGCCCAGCCCGGGACGCCCGGCCAGGGCAACCCGGGCGGCTGGGGCGACAAGGGCGTCGTCACCAACGCGAACGGCGCGTCGGAGCACCACTTCGCGGGCGGCGGCGGCGGCGCGGGCGCGCCCGGCGGCGACGGCTGCCTCGTCTCGGGGACGGTCGGCGACGGCGGCGACGGCCTGCCGTGCTCGATCACCGGCGAAGAAGTCTGGTATGCCGGCGGCGGCGGCGCGGGCGCGGCCTACAAGGGCAACGGCTCGTGGATCGCGGAGGCCGGCAAGGGCGGCAAGGGCGGCGGCGGCTACGGCCAGCGCTGGCAGGACGCCACCGACCCCGACAACCGCGGCGTGAACGGCCTCGGCGGCGGCGGC
>JAFTHC010000028.1 GCA_017457625.1 Kiritimatiellia bacterium | reverse complement strand
TGCGTGGCGCGCAGGATGTTCAGGCGGTCGATTTCCTCCGGCGAGGCGAGCCCGAGCGCCCAGTCGACGCCGGGCGCCGACACGATCGCCGCGAACAGGTCCTCGCGTTCGGCGGCGGAGAGCCTCTTGCTGTCGGTGAGCGCCGCGAGGGGCCCGGCGCGGAGCGCGCGCGCCACCTCCGGCGGCATGCACACCGCGCCGGCCGCCACGGGCCCCGCGAGCGGCCCGCGGCCCGCTTCGTCCACGCCCGCCAGGCGCGCCGCCGGGCCTTCGGCCGCCCAGAACGCCTCCTCCAAATCGAGCGGCGCCGGGACGACGAGCTCGAAATCGACGCCCTCCCGGATGGCGCGCGGCCGCGGCACGCTAGGCGCCTTTCCCGGCCGGCACGGCCGCGGACGCCGCCGCGTCGGCGCTCCACATGCTCAGGACCGTCCCGCGCACGGCCATCGTGAGCGGCACGGCGAAAAGCATCCCGACCGGTCCGAGGACCCAGCCCCAGAAGGCGACCGAAAGCAGGACAACGACGGGCGAGACGCCGAAGCCCGTCCCCATGATGCGCGGCTCGAGGATGTTGCCGAAGATCTGGTTCACGACGATGTAGAGGACGAGCGTCCAGATCGCGGCGGGGCCGCCGCCGGCGCTCAGCGCGAGCAGGACGGCCGGCACGGCGGCGATGATCGAGCCGAACACGGGGACGTAGTTGAGCGCGAAGGCGACCACGCCCAGCAGCAGCGGCGAGTCGACGCCGATCGCGAGCAGCCCGAGGTAGATCGTCCCGCCCGTGAGCGCCGAAACGATCGTCTTGATCCCCAGGTAGTGGCGCACGTCCACAACGAAGCGCGTGAGCACGGCCCGCCGCGACGGCGAAAGCCACCGCGCCCGCGCGACCTTGCGCGGGAGGCCGGGCAGTTCGAAGATCGCGAACGACGCGATGATCAGGACGACGACGAGGAACCGCACGAAGCTGCCCAGCCACGAAAGCGCCGTGAGCCCCGCCTTCGAAACCTGCGCGGGATCGAGCGCGAGATGCTCCTTGAGGTAGCCGTTCGGGAGGTTGATTTCGTTTTCCTGCAGCCAGACCGTGAGGTTGTCGAGCGCGTCGAGGAACTCCTTGTGGTAGCCGCCGGCCTTCTTGGAAAACTCCATCACGGCCGGATACACGCCGCCCCACAGCGCCCAGACGCAGCCGCCGACCATCAGCAGCACGAGCAGCGCCGCCGCCGCGCCGGGGGGAAGGCGCAGGCGCCGGAACAGGTAGTAGACCGGCGAGAGCACGATCGTGAGGAACAGGACGACGAGAACCTGCACGAGCAGCGGCGCCGCCACGCGCATCGCGCCCACGACGATGCACGCCGCCGCCGCGCCGACCAGCCACCTCAGAAGCCTCTCGCCGCCCGTTTCCGGGTTGCATCCGGTGCGTTCGCTTTCCATGCCCGCGAATGCTAGCAGAAACCGCCTCGCGCCGCAAGCCGCCCCGACGCCCACGCCCACGCGAGGTTGAAGCCGCCGCACCGGCCGACGGGTTCGGCCGCTTCGCCCGCGACGAACAGCCCGCGCACGCGGCGCGTTTCGAGCGTCCGCGCCTCGAGCGCGGCCGCTGCGACGCCGCCGCGCGTGGCCATGCACTCCGCCGGCCCGGCGGCGGCGCTCACGCGCACCGGACAGGCCGCGCACAGCCGCGCCAGCGCGCGCGCTCCGTCCCGGCGCAGCCGCGCGGCCGGGGCGTCGCCGGGCACGCCCGCCGCCGCGCACAGCGTATCGCTGACGATCAGCGACAGGTCGTTC
>JAFTHC010000171.1 GCA_017457625.1 Kiritimatiellia bacterium | reverse complement strand
GGGACGATCGCCTCGTATTGCCCGCGCGTGATGGCGTGCTTGAAACCCTCCCACGTGCGCGGGTAGCCCCAGTTCATCGGCGGGCAGGAGTCGCCCAGCACCGGCATGAGCGCATACCCCGCCACGCCGAGGCCGCCGGCGAGGAGGGCCAGGACGGCGAGCCGCCCGTTTTCGAGCAGCAGCCAGCCGAGCGCGAGCAGCGCGGCGATGGCGCCGGCATAGACCGCGAAACACGGGTTGAGCGGGTGCGTGAGGCCCAGCAGCGCGCCCTTGCGGACGAAGACGACGACGGGCAGCACGACGCCGCTCGCTGCGGCGGCGAACCACGGCCCGCCGGGCGTGAAGAGCGAAAAGACCCAGAGCGCCGCGAAACCGGCGGCGATGCCGGCGCCCGGCACGAGCCACTTGAAAACCTGGTCCGCCGGCGCGCGGTCGGCGCCCGGGGAAACGGGCGCGGCGGGAAGGACCGCGAAGCAGACGACCGCGAGCGCGAGGCCCGCGCCGGCGAGCACGGCGAGCGCGGGCAGCGGAAGCGCCTCCCCGCGGCGCGCGCGGCGGCCGAGGAACGCGGCCGCGCCGGCGAACAGCAGCGAGAAGAGGATCGCGGCCCACGCCGTCAGGAACGTCTTCCGCTCGGCGCTCCGGTAGCGGCCGTTCTCCGGCGTCGAAAAGCGCGCGCGGATCGAGTCGGCCGAATCGAGCTGCCCGGCGCGGACCAGCGCCGCCACGTCGCGCGCGAGCTCCTCGCCCTCGTGGTGCGTGCGCGCCGCCACGTCGCGGCGCAGCGCCTCGACGATCGCCCCGGCGTCCGCCGTGGCGGGGTAGTGCGTGCGGTAGTAGAGCGGCTGCACGTAGGAATGGCGGTCCTTGCCGTGGAAGAGGCGGGGGTTGCCTTTCGCGTCGCGGACCACTTCGCCCCAGACGCGGCCGTCGGGATCGACGCCGCCGGAGGGCGCGCCGACGGGCGTGCGCACCTCGATCCATTCGCCCTGGAAGGCGTTGGGGGTGCCGCCGACGGGCAGCTCTTCGGCCGGGTTGCAGGAGATCGCGGGCAGCGACGTGCCGGCCGAGAGGCCCGTGGGCGAGAGCGGCACGTGCTTCTCGAAGCCCGGCTGGCCGGGCTTGGCCCCCAGCGACATGCAGAGCGCGAGCACGGCGGCCGGCGCGCCCAGGAGCGCGAAATCGCGGAACAGCGGCACGTCCTGCATGAGGATCACGAGCACCAGCGGCACGATCATGAAGAGCAGCACCTGGTAGTTCGTGAGGCCGAGGCCGAAGACGAACGCCGCCAGCACCAGCAGCCGCGCGCTCGGCCGGTGCATCCAGCGGTAGACCATCAGGAGCACGAGCATCAGGAAGAACGCGTTGAAGCTGTAGACTTCCACGATCGTGCTCTGGGACCACATCACGGGCGAAAAGGCGAACACGAGCGCGCTGGCGGAGCCGGCCGCCCACGAGGCGAGGGATACGAAGCGGTCGCCGGCCGCGCCGTCGGGCTCGCAGAGCGCGTCCGCCTCGTCCTGCCGGCGGCGCCAGCGCAGCAGGTCGGCCGCCGAGCGCGACACGAGCATCGCCGCCAGGCCGGCGGCGAGCGCGCCCCAGAACGCGGACATCACCGCGATCGCCCACGCCGGGTTGGGCTGCCCGCGGAAGGTCACCCACGAAAGCAGGCGCGCGAAAAACCACGCGCAGACCGTCCACGAGGGATAGCCCGGCGGGTGCGGCACGCCCATGTAGTCGCCGGCGACGGCGAGCTCCCCGCAGTCCTCGAGCGTGACGGACGGCGCGCAGGTGAAGAAATAGACGAGAAACGAAACGACCGTGCCCGTCCAGAAGGCGGCCCAGTCGTGGCGCGCGAAAAAGCGCGCGCGTGGCGTGTCGGCGTTCATTTGCTGGAATCCTTTTTCCGGGCCGGCGCGGCGTTCTTCGCCGGATCGCGCGGCCGCTTCTTCTTTGGCGCGGCCTTGGGCGGCGCGGGTTTGGCCGCTGGCTCTTCTTCCGTGAGCGGAACGAGCGGGACGTCCTCCGGCTCGGCGGCTTCGGGGCGCGCGGGGCGGCGGACGGGAAGCGGCGCGGCGGCGCGGTTGGCGGCGCCGGGCGACGACGCCTTCGGCGCCGCTGCGGGCGCCGCGGGCCGCGCCGGTGCGGCGGCCGAGGCGGCGCCGGGCGGGACGACGAGCGAGGAAACGAGCGGCAGCCCGGGCGCGGGCGAAGCGGTCGCGACGGCGGCCTTCCACTTCGCGGCTTCCTTGCGCTCGGCGGGCGTGCCGGCGTGCAGGAGCCGGTGCAGCGCGTTCATCGCCTCGGCGCTGCCGCCCTCGGCGGCGCGGCGATACCAGAGCAGCGCCGCTTTCGGATCGGGCTCGGGCGTCCCGTCGCCGTGCTCGAACATCCGCGCCATGCGGTATTGCGCCCACGCCCGGCGCGCCGGGTCGGCGCCTTGGGCTCGCGCGAGGATGCGCAGGTATTTGAGCGCCTCGGCCGGATCGCCGGAGGCGAAACCGCCGGGCGTCGAGAGCGCGACGAGCGACGGGACGTGCCCCGCCGCGGCGAGGCGGCCGAGCCACTGCGGGTAGTCGTTGTTCGCGGGCGGGATGCCGCGACCGGCGCGGAGCATCGGCGCGATGCGGTCCGCGGCGCGCCGCAGCTGCGGGGAGGGATTCGCGTCGGTGCCGGCGGCGCGGCGCCACGCCGCCACCGCGCGGCGGTCTCGGCCCACGGTGCTTTCCTTGCGCAGTTCGGCGAGCTTCAGGCCGCTCGCGAAGACGTCGCCGAGGATCAGGTCCGCCTCGCGAAGACCGTCGAGAGACGCGTCGAACACGCGGGCGTAGCCGCCGTCCGGATCGACCGGCGTGCCGAGGCCGAGCAGCATCGCGCGGCCGAGGAGCAGCTTGGCGGAGGGATCCGACGCGGCCGCCGCGCGCAGCGCGGGCAGCGCCTCGGCCATCTTCGAGGCGGCGTCCGCGAAGACGGCCGCCGAAACGCCGGGACCGGCCGCGTCGAGCGCTTCGAGCGCGAGGCGCGCCTTCGCGGCGGGAGCGCGCGGATCGTCCGGCGCGGACGCGGCGGCGGCGAGCTGCTCGGCGGGGTAGTCGAACACCGACGCCGGCCGCTCCGGGAGCAGGTCTTCGGACGGGCGCACGGTCGGGATGACGAGGATCGGCGGCCGCGTCTCGCCCGAGAGCGCCGCGACGCGGCGGCGCTCCGCCTCGGCCGTGGCGGAGAGGTAGAAGTAGACGACCACGCCGACCGCGATGACGAACGAAATGACGGCGACGATGCCGAGGAACGTCATGAGGCGGCGCGTCACTTCCGACGTGCCGCCCGGGCCGGACTTGCGGTGGCGGCGGGCCGGGCGGCGCGCGTCCGCGCCGTCGCGCCCGGCGGCGGCGCCGGCGGCCGAGGACGGCGCCGAATCGTCCGCGGCCGCGTCGGCCTCCTCTTCGGCGGCGGAAGCGCGCGGCCGGCCGCGCCGCGCGCAGAACGCGGCGAAGTCCGCGGCCGCGTCGGCGGCCGTCGCGAACGCGCCCGCGCCGAGCCGGTCGGCGAACGCCGCCAGTTCCTCGGCTTCGCGCGGCTTGCAGAGCGGGGCCGAAGCGTCCAGCGCCGCGCGGAAAAGCGGCGCGGCGAGCACCAGGTCCGCCGAGGGATCGGCCGGCGCTTCGTCCGGCGGCCAGGCGTAGATGCGCAACTGCGCGCGCGGCGAGGTGCGGTGCCGCACGTGCCCGAGCGAAACCGCTTCCGGCTCCAGGTGCCCGCAGGCGAGGCCCAGCGAATGCAGGTGCGCCAGCCCCTCGAGCACGTCGCCCAGGATCGCGTCGCGGTCCGCCGGGGCGAGGCGCCCGCCGCACGCGGCGAGCAGGTCCGCGAACGTCGGCGCGCGCAGGCCGTCTTCGTCGGACGGCAGGCCGGCCTCCGGGTCGAGCGCCGTCTCGAGAACCGACGCGGCCGCGCCTTCCATGTGCTCGCAACGCAGCCACGGGACGGGCGCCGCGCCCGGACGCGGCGCGCCTTCGCCGGCGGCGAAGTAGCGCACCAGGCACGGGTGGCGCACGCGCGAGACGCGGTCGACGAACGCCGCGTAGTCCGCGGCGCCCGGCGAGGAAGCGCCGGCGGGCGGAACGCACACGTCCAGCGCGTGGGTCGTCGAGCCGAAGACGGTTTCGTAGCGCTCGCCCATCGCGTCCGCGACGACGAAGCGGCGGACGGACTGCGAGCCGAGTCTGTCGCCGGCGCGGAGGCGCGTGCCGGCCGTTTCCGGTGTGGTGGCGGGGTCAGACATCGATGCGGACGATTTTCCGGATGGACAGGGCGCCGAGGACCAGCAGCGCGGCCGTCGCGGCCAGCACGGCGAGTCCCGTCGCCGAATGGAGGAAGGGGCCGAAGAGCCCCGGTTCGAGAACGTGCAGGCCGAGTCCCACGAGGACCGGCATGAGCGAAAGGACGACGCCCTGCAACCGCCCCTGCGCCGTGAGGGTGCGGACGCGGCCCCGGATGCGGATGCGCTCCCGGATCGTCCCGGCGATGTTGTCGAAGACCTCCGCGAGGTTGCCGCCCGTGCGGCGCGCCGTCTCGATCGAAAGCGCCGCCAGCGACAAGTCCTCCGAGCCGACGCGCGCGTCCATGTTGCGCAGCGCCTCCTCGAAGGGCACGCCCACCCGCGTCTGGTGCAGCAGCGTGGCGAACTCCTGCGCGATCGGCGCCTCGCCGTTCTCCGCCACGTGCTCCACCGCCTGCAGGATCGAAAAGCCGGAGCGCAGCGCGTTGCCCATGTCCGGCAGTGCGTCCGCGAGCTGCGCCTCCAGGCGGGCGCGGCGCCGGGCGCGCAGCAGCGCCAGCAGCCGCCCCGGCGCCAGCAGCATCAGCGCGCCGAGCGCCAGGGAAAAAAGCGCGCGGACCGCGACCTGCGCGCCGCCGCCGGAAAAGGCGCCCAGCGCCAGAAACGCCAGAAACGCCGCGACCGCGCCGGCGATCCACGCCGCTTCCGCGATGCGACGCGGCGGAACGAAGAGGAACAGGTCCTCCAGCGCGTGCGCCGTGCGCGCCGAATAGTCGCCCTCGTAGCGCGCCGCGCCGGACGAAAGGGCGCGCAGCAACGCGAAGCAGAGCCCCGTGGAACAGAGCCCTGCCAGCAGAACGGCTGCGGCGGATAACGCGTGCATGGATGCGCGCCATTCTAGCGCATCCGCCCCCGCGCGCGCAAGGAAATTCCGCGCGCCGCGCGCCGCCGGGCGCTAGATCCAGCCGAACTCGACGGGCAGCGCGACGGGCGCGATGGCGCCCCAGCCGCAGAAGTCGGGACCGGAGCGCTCCTTCGGGCGCTCGCACTGCTCCGGCGAGTTGTTTTCGAAGACGGTGCCCGTCTTCTCCCAGAGCGCGGCGTTGGCGTTGTAGTAGCGGCGCGCGGCCGCCTCGGCGAAGTCCCGCTCGCCCCAAGCGAGCAGGCCGAGCAGCGCCGCGTATTCCGTCGGCGGCCAAACGACCCCGCGCCAGTAGGCGGTTTCGGGCTCGTAGTCCTCGGGATCGTCCGCCGAGACGGCCGGGAAGCCGCACGGCCGGTCGAACTGCGCCGGATCCTTCAGCGCCGCGACGACGCGCGCCGCGCGCTCCGGCGTGGCGACGCGCGAAAGGAGCGCCCAGAAGCCGGCCGCCGTCTTGCGCCGGATCGTCCCGCCCTCCCACGCGTCGCAGTAGAAGCCGAGCGCCTCGTCCCAGCAGAGCGCGTTCACGGCCGCCGCGATCTCCGCGTGCTCGGCTCGCCACGCGGCGGCGTCCGCCGCGAGACCGAGCCCGTCGGCGATTTCCGCGAGGTGGAGCGCGTCGAGCGCCATCTGGCATGACAGGTCGATCCAGCCCGCCTGGCGGTTCCACGAAAGGTGGTCGGCCATCTTCGAGAGCCAGCTCCAGATGCGCTCGCGCGATTCTGGATTGAGGCACTCGGCGGTGCAGCGGATGCCGCCCGGGACGGCGGCGGCCTGCGCGGGCGTCAGTCCGCGCGGGTGGCGCGGGATGTCGTCCATGCCGCAGCCGAAGCCGTCGGAGAAGTAGAGCCCGTCGGGGCGGCGGAAGCGCGCGCGGCAGACCTCGTGGTGGCGCTTGAGCTTCGGATACGCGGCGGCCGCGCGGCCGGCCGGGGCGCGCCCCGCGCCGGCGAGGAGGCATTCGGCCCACGCGAGGATCGGCGGGGCGAAGGCGATGGGCGAGAACGGCGACCAGACCGGCGTGCCGCGCGGGGTGAACTCGCGCCCGATGAAGCCGTCCGGTTCGGCGACGGCGTAGAAGTTGTCGAGCATGGAAGCGAGCGGCCAGTCGCCGGGGGCGTAGCGGCCCCACGAGACCGCGAAGGCCGTGTCCCAGAGGAAAAAGCCGCCGAAGTGGCCGCCGGTTGCCATGCGGGGCCCGAGCGGCACCGCCGTCTCGATCTTGGCCTGTTCGCGGGCGACGTCGTCCATCTTGCGGCGGGCGATCTCGAGCGCGCCGTCGCGGAAGCGGCGGACGAAGTCCTTGTCGGATGCGTAGTCTTTCATGGTCGGTTCGTTGTCTTGTCCGTCCGTCGGCCCGTCGCGGCGTCCGTCCTTCGGTTTTCTGCGGTAGCGGTGCGTCGGCCTCGGCCCGTCGCGGCGTCCGCGGTCGATTTGCCGCGTGCGTCTTTTTGGACGCATGCGACGGCGCACGAGTCTATCCCCTCCCCGAACCTCTCGTCAATCCAATTCTGCCCTCCAACCCGCATCACGCTTCGATTACACCGTGCGTGATTTTTCTTGACTTCCCGCCCGCCTCCTGCGACAATTTCCCTCCGTTCCGGCCATTTCCGTCCAACCTCTCGGCCGTTCGCGACCCTTTCCGGTCTTCTCCGTTCAGTCCTTCCACCACCTCCGCCCACCTCGTCCCCATGTCCGCCTACGTTCCCCCCGCCCTCGGCATCGGCCTTGCCTTCGCCAACGCCTACGAAACCGGTTTCCTGTTGCT
>JAFTHC010000170.1 GCA_017457625.1 Kiritimatiellia bacterium | reverse complement strand
GCCGCCTCGGCCGCGACCTTCTCTTTCTCCACGCGGACGCCCGCCGCGCGGGCGTCGGAGACCCAGCGGCGCGCGGCGTCGGCGCGGCTCCCGCCCCACGGCCACGGGACGCGCGCCTTTTCGCAGAAGGCACGGGCGTCGTCCCAGTGCAGCAGGATCGCGTGGCGCGGCGCGAGCAGCTCGCGGCGCACGCGCGCCGCGTAGGGTTCGCCCTGCGCGGCGGCCGCGGCGGCGGCGTCCTCCATCGCGCGCGCGGCGGCGACGAGCGTCGCGGGCGGCATCCACCCGGCGCAGCCGTTGTGGTAGCACCCGACCGGCACGCCGCCCGCGGCGGGCGGCTCGTTCACGAGCGCAATGTAGCGGTGGATGTGCGGCGCGGCGGCGCTTCCCCAGTAGCCGCGAACGAAGTCGCGGATGAGCGCGCGGTCGTCCGCGGCGGGGTCCCAGAGCAGGTGCCCGAGGAGCCACGTCCGCAGCGGCGCGAGCTCGCCCGCGCCGGAGCAGGTGTCGCCCTGCTCGAAGAGGCCCACCGCCCCCGCGCCCGCGAAGAGCCGCACGTTCAGGCCGAGCGAGAGCAGGTTCGGATGAGGCGCGAAGTAGTCGTGGAAGTCCGTCACGTAGTCCCACACGAAGACGCGCCCCGGCGCGAGCGCGCACCAGTCGCGCAGGTCGCGGCGGAAGTCCGCGGCGGCCGGCAGGTCGGCGGCGGCGAGCGGGACGGAGAACGGGCACTCGATGTCGCAGAGGCGCACGAGGACGTTGCGGCGCGGCGCGACGCCCGTCGGCGCGCGGCGCGTGTACTGGTAGGCGAACGTCTCGACCGTGACGCGCGGGAACTCGCGCTCCACCGCCTCCGCGACGCGGTTCACGAAGCGCAGCAGCGGCCCGGCGGGCACGCCGCCCGTCTCCGCCTCCGCCGCGCGGCACGCGGGGCATTCGCACGCGCCCTGCCAGTCGTTCTGGCTCACGGAGAGAAAGTCGCAGTCCGGGTCGGCGCGCAGGACGCGCAGCGTCTCCTCGACGAACGCCGCCTCCATCTCCGGGTTCGTCAGGCACAGCTGCTTCGCGCATCGCTCGCCGCCGACGAGCGAATACCATTCGGGGTGCGCGTCGAAGTGCTTCGCGGGCGGGAGGATCTCGAAGAAGGAGTGGTAGGCGCTGCCGCGCCCCTCGAAGAAGTGGAGCCGGTGGCAGCCGCCGAGTCCGGGCGGGACGGACGGCGCGTCGTAGGCCGCGTAGCGGATGCGCGAGACGAAGTTGCCCTTGAGCCAGACGCGGAAGTCGGGGTCGTAGGCGCCGAGCGCGGAGACCTCGCGGTAGCGCAGCGGCGGCGCGTGGCGGCGGTCGAGCCGCGGCGCGGGGAGCACCGGCCGCTTCGGCCAGTCGGCCTCCTCCGCGGTCCAGCGCCGCACGCCGTAGCCCTCCTCGAGCAGCGTGTCCACGGCGTAGACCGGGCCGCGGTCCGGATGGCCCGCGAGAATCGCGGCGTCCGCGCCCGTGCGAACGAGGATCTCGTCCGGCGCCCACGGCGCGAATGCCTCGGCCGCGCGTGTCGCGCCGACGAAGAACCCGTACGCGTCCGCCGTCGCGGCGGATTCCGCCACGACGGGGACGTCGGCGCCCGACATCCGGCGGAAGCCCTCCGCGAGGCGCGCGGCCGCCGCGCGCTCGACCGCGGTGGGGGCGTCGGGGATCACGATTTGCGCGGCTCCGCTTCCGGCGCCGAGCGCGGCGGGGATGGACCACGCGGCCGCCTCGAGTATCGCCTCGGCGCGCTCTTCCGCGACGCCGGCGAGCTGCGCGACGATGCCGACCATGCGCGCGCGGAGCTTTTTGTTCGACGGGCGCAGGTTCACCATGAGATTGCCGAGGACCTTGCCGGTCCGGGCCATCGCGCAGGTGGAGACCATGTTGAGGACCATCTTCTGCGCGTTGCCGGCCTTGAGGCGCGTGGACCCCGCCACGACCTCCGCGCCGGTGTCGACGACGACCGCCATCTCCGCCGCGCGCTCGATCGGCGTGGCGGGGTTCGAGCTGAGGCTCGCCGTCCGCGCGCCGCGCTCGCGGGCCGCCTCGAGCGCGCCCACGACGTAGGCCGCGCCGCCGGCGGCGGAGACGCCGAGCACGAGGTCGCGCGGGCCCGGGACGAGCGCGAGCAGGTCGCGGCGGCCGGCCGCGGCGTCGTCCTCGACGCCCTCCGCGGCGCGGAACATCGCGCCCGCGCCGCCGGCGAGGAGCGCCACCACCGTGCCGGGGTCGGCGCCGAACGTCGGCGGGCATTCCGCGGCGTCGAGCACCGCGAGGCGGCCGGAGGTGCCGGCGCCGACGTAGACGATGCGCCCGCCGGCGGCGAGCGAGGCGGCCGCTGCGTCGACGACGCGCGCGATCCGCGGCAGCGCCTCGCGCACCGCGTCGACCGAGCGCCGGTTCGCCTCGTCCATCATCCGGAGCATGTTCTCCGTGGACGCCTCGTCGAAGTGCGCCGTGGCGGGGTTGCGCGCCTCCGTGCGGAGTTCGTGGCCTGGGCTGTTCATGGACGTTAAGCTCCGAAGAGCCGCACCGCCCGGCGGTGGGCGCCGAAGACGGGGTCGCGGGTGGGGAAGAGCAGGGGCGGGGAGTCCGGGCCGAGCGCGGTGCGGAGCGCGGGGCCGAGCAGATCGGCGCGGGCGCAGAGGCCGCCGCCGAGGACGAGCGGGCCGGCGGCCGCGGCGGGGTGCGCCGCGCGCGCGGCGCGGACGAGCGCGGCGACGCCCTCCACGTTGCGCGCGAGAATGCCGCGCGCGACGGGGTCGCCGGCCGCCGCGGCGTCGAGGACGAGCGGCGCGAAGCGCGCGACGGAGCCCGGCGCGCCGCGGACCAGGTCGCGGATGCTGTCGAAGGCGGGGCGGCCGAGCGCCACGCCGATCGCTTCGACGAGCGGGCCGCCGGGTCCGGCGCCGTCTTCGAAGGCGAGGCGCGCGCGGACGGCGTCGCGCCCGAGCGCGGAGCCGCTGCCGGGGTCGCCGAAAAACCAGCCCCAGCCGCCGTAGCGGTGGAGCGCGGCGCCGTCGTCGGCGTAGACGCAGCTGCCGGTGCCGAGGATGGCGGCGGTGCAGCCGCCGTCCGCCTCCGCGGCCCCGATCACGCAGCGGATGTCCGGGCCGATCTCGAGCGGCAGGTTCGGGAAGCGCGCGCGGAGACGCGCCTCGACGCGCGCGCCGATGCCGTCCGCGGTCGAACCCGCCAGGCCGAGGAACGCGCCGGCCGGGGCGGGGAATCCGGCGGTCGCCTCGGCGATCGCGGCGGCGTAGAACTCCGCCGCGCGTTCCTCGCCGAGCGCGGAGACGTTGCCGCCGCCGAGGCGCAGGCGCCGCACGGGCGCGCCGCGGGCGCCCGCGAGGAGCAGGTCGGTCTTGGTGCCGCCGCCGTCGACGCCGAGGAACAGGGGTTGCATGGCGCGGAGTCTAGCACACCGCCGGCGGCGCGGACAAGCCGCAGGTCCCAGGCGGGAAGGCGGTGGCGGGGTGGCGCGAGTTGTGGTAGAGTCGTGGCGTCATGCGTCCCGCACCCCGCCACGCAGCCGTCCCGTTCGCCGCCGCGCTTTTCGCCGCCGCGGCGCTCTCCGCGCGCGCGGCGGCGGACGCCGGCGGGGCGCCCGTCATCCGCTCGTGGGGCGTCCCCAGCGGCGAGCCGCAGGGCGTCGAGGGCGAGTGCGACGTGCGCGTCGCGGACGCCTTCCGCGCGCGCCATCCCGGCGTGCGGCTGGAGCCGGCCGGCGGGCTCGTCCTGCCCGGCGGCCGCGCGATGGACACGACGCCGCTGATGCAGATCGCGGGCGACGTCGCGCCGGACGCGCTCTACGTGAACTTCCGCCAGTCCGACACCTACGTGCGCAACCGCTTCCTGATGCCGCTCGACGCCTGGCTCGAGCGCGAAGACGGCCTCGCGCCGGAGGCGACGCGCGGGGCGCACGCGCTCTCCAACGAGGAGTATCTGGCGCTGCTGCGGACCGGCCCGCGCTTCGAGGAGGAGATGCGAGACCGGCTGCCGGCCGTGCTGTGGGACGTCATCCGCCGCGAGTGCCCGTGGGGCGCGGACTGCCCCTACCTGCGGGACTGGGGCCGCGAGCCGTGCGCGGCCCACCGGCACGTCTTCGCCGTGCCGCTGCGGCAGCTCGTGACGGCGCTCTTCTACCGTCGCGACGTCTTCGCCGAGGCCGGCCTGCCGGACCGCGTGCCCGAGACGGCCGAGGAGATGCTCGCCTGGGCGCGCCGCGCGACGAATCCCGCCGGGCGGACGTGGGGACTGCGGCTGCCGACGTCCGAGACGGGCTACAGCACGCTTTCGTTCCTCTACTCCTGGGGCGGGCGCGCGGTGGCGCGCGGCGCGGACGGCGCGTGGCGCTGCGCGTTCGATTCGCCCGAGGCGGCGGACGCCTACACGTTCGTCGCGCGCCTCTACCTGGAGCCGTTCACGAACGCCTGGGGCGCGCTGCCGACGTGCGTCGACACGGGCGAAGCGAACGCGCCGGGGCAGCGTTCCGCCATGTGGTTCTCCTACCTGGACCGCGACGCCTTCTCGCGGCTCGACCCGAACCTCGTCGGATTCGGCCCCGTTCCGCGCGGCCCGACGGGCCTGCGCGGCAGCGAATACAACTGCTCGATGCTCGGCGTCTACGCCGGCAGCGGCGAGCGCGATCCGCGCGCGCCGGAGCTGGCGTGGGAGTGGGCGTGGTTCGCCGGCGGGCGCGAGGCGCGCGCGATCCGCGCCCGCACCTACGTCGAGAACGGCCTCGGGCGCTTCGTCCCGCCGTCCGCGCTGCGCGAGGCGGGCTTCGAGCCGGACGACTTCGCGTGCCCGCCCGGCTGGGAGGAAACCGCCGCCGTCGCGCGCGAAAACGGCATCCCGGAGCCCTACGGCCGCAACTGCCAGCTCGTCTACGCCTACATGTCGCGCGCCATCGACCAGGCGCGCAACGCCGGCGCCGTGCGCGCCGCGATCCGCCGCGGCGACTTCCCCGCCGCGCGCGGTCGCATCGCCTCGATCCTGCGCGAGCGCGTCGCGCTCGCCGACGAGAAGATGATCGGACGCGTCCCGCCGGAAAAGCTGCGCTTCCGCCGCCGCGTCGCCGCCGCCGCCGTCGCCGGCATGGCGCTCGCCTTCGTCCTCGTCTTCCGCCGCGTGCTGCGCACCTTCGCCGCCGCGGTCCCGCGCGATCCGGCGGGCGGCCCGCGCCGCGACGGGGCCGGCCGCGGCGCCGCCTACCTGCTGCTGCTCCCGGCGCTGCTCTCGCTCGCCGTCTGGTCCTACTGGCCGCTCGCGCGCGGCACGGCGATGGCGTTCCAGGACTACAACGTGCGCGGCTGGTCGCGGTGGGTCGGGCTCGACAACTTCGCCGCCGTCCTCTTCAGCGGCGAGTTCTGGCACGCGATGCTCGTCTCGCTCGAATACGCCGCGCTCTACCTCTCGCTCGGGTTCGTCGCGCCGATCGTTCTGGCGCTGCTGCTCTCCGAGGTGCCGCGCGGCAAAATCCTCTATCGCACCGTCTACTACCTCCCGGCCGTGCTGTCCGGCGTCGTCGTGATCTTCCTCTGGAAGGGCTTCTACGGCCCCTACGGCGCCCTCAACCAGATGCTCAACGGCTGCATCCACGCCGTGAACGCGGTCTTCGGGACGTCCTTCCCGGACCTCGCGAAGGCGTGGCTCTCCGAGCCGAAGGCGGCGCTGCTGCTGTGCCTGCTGCCGACGATCTGGGCGGGGATGGGGCCGGGGTGCCTCGTGTATCTGGCGGCGCTCAAGACCGTGCCGGACGACCTCTACGAGGCGGCCGAGCTCGAGGGCTGCGGCCTCTTCGGCAAGATCCGGCACGTGTCGCTGCCGTCCATCCGCGCACTGGTCCTGATCAACTTCGTCGGCGCGGCGATCGGCGCGATGAAGAGCGGCGGCGAGTTCGTGCTCGCGATGACCGGCGGCGGCCCCTACGCGCCCTACGGCGCGACCGAGGTCGTGGGCCTGCACATCTTCTGGGAGGCGTTCGGCTACCTGCGCTTCGGTCCCGCCACCGCGATGGCGTGGGTTCTCGGCTCCATGCTGATCGGCTTCACGGTCCTGCAGCTCCAGCGCTTGAGCAAGATGGAGTTCAAGGCCGGCGCCGGCGCGGCGGCTACGCGATGAACCCCTTGTCGGCGAGGAAATCCCGGATCCGGTCGAGGAAGCAGTGGCTGCCGGTGCCGGGGGCGGCGCGCTCGTAGAAGCAGTGGCCGCGCGTGGCGTAGGTGTGGACCGCGCCCTGCACGCCCATGCGCCGCAGCTGCTCCCATGCCGCCACGGACGCCGTGGCGGGGTGCGGGTCCGCGTCGCCGTGCAGGAACAGGACCGGCGGCGTGTCGGGATCGAACGGGAACTCCGGCGCGAGGCGCAGGGCGGGGTCGTTGGAGCCGTCGCGCGTTTCGTCCTCGAGCGCGCCTTCGATCGAGTAGGCCGGGTAGATCGCGACGCACCACTGCACGGCGCGGGAGAGAGCGTCCGCTTCGTCGACCGGCAGGTAGGTCTGGTGGCGCGAGCCGGTCGCGGCCAGCAGCGCCAGGTGCGCGCCGGCGGAACTGCCCATCACGCCGATGCGCCCCGGGTCGAGCCCGCGGGCGGCGGCGCCGGCGCGGACGAGGCGGATCGCGCGCTGCGCGTCCTGCCACGCGGTGACGTGCTTGGCGAGGGGCGGCGCGGGGCGCGGCGTGCGGTAGCGGACGGTCACGACGGCCATGCCCAGCGCGTTGAGGTAGCGCCGCGCGGGCGCGACTTCGAAACCGTCCGGGTCGTTGTATCCGTAGGCGCCGCCGCTCCAGACGATCTGGATCGCGTCCGTGGTCTTGCGCGCCGGCAGGTGCCATTCGAGGAACGGTTCGCACTGGTTCGCCTGCGCGTCGGGCATGCGGCCCGCGGGCCAGAGCGGGACGCGTTCCGGCGCGCCCGCGCGGTCGGCGTCGGACGCGAAGCGCTCCAGGACCGGGACTTCGGGCCCGGGCGGCCCGAAGAAGCCGATCTGGCGCAGGAACTCGACGCCGCGCTCGAGCCCGAACATGCCGTGCGGCCGGTCGGGGTGGACGTGCAGCTCCGCGGGGACGCCCGCCGCGCGCAGGCGGCGGTAGACGCGCGTGGAGTTGAACGTCGAATACGGATCGGCGCCGCCGTGCGAGAGGAAGACGGGCGGCGTCTTCGCGTCGAACGCGAACGCGGGATCGAGCTCGATGTCGAGGCCGTCGCCCTCGCGGTCGTTGGGGCGCATCGGGCCGTCCGAGAGCATGCCGGCCGGTGCGAAGGCGACGACCGCGTTCACGTGGCAGGGCGTCGCGTCGAGCGCGTCGACCGGCTCGTAGACCTTCGTCTGCGACGCCGTCGCCAGAAGCAGCGCGAGGTGGGAGCCGGCGGACATCGAGACCGTGGCGATGCGCTCCGGGTCGAACCCGCGGGCGGCGGCCTGGGAGCGCACGAGGCGGACGGCGCGGCGGGCGTCCTCCCACGCGGTCTTGTAGAGCGGCATTCCCTCGGGCCACGGCGTTCGGTAGACGAAGTTGACGCACTGGCAGCCGAGCGCCTCGAAGCGTTCGCGCCAGGTCTTGACGTGGCCCACGTCGCAGCAGTTCACGTAGGCGCCGCCGGAAATCAGGATCGCGCAGCGGCCGTTGGGGGCGGGCGGCGGCGGATACCAGTCGAGGAACGGCTCGGCGTGCGCGGCGGGGTCGAAGCCGGGCGCTTCGGCCTCGTCGGTCATCGCGGCGATCTGGTGGGGCTGGCGGTCGGGCATGCGGCCGGCGGGCCAGACGGGCTGGCGCTCCGCGACGTCCGGATCGAACGGCTTCATCGTGCTCATGGCCCCGGCATTCTAGCACCCGCCCGCGCCCGTCCGCAAGCGGGCGCGGATTCCGCTTGCGGGCGGGGGCGGCGGTGCGCTAGAATGGCCCGCGAACGGCGCGCAAGCGGCGCGCGACCCCTTCCATGGCCGAATCCTCTGGCGAAAAAACGGAACTCCCGACCCCGAAGAAGCTGCGCGACGCGCGGCAGAAGGGGCAGGTGTGCCAGAGCAAGGACATCGTCTCGACGGCCCTGCTCGTGGTCCTCTTCGCCGTGCTCGCGTGGATGGGCTCCGCGCTGATGGTCGAAACGCAGCAGCTCGTCGCCACGGTGGGGTCGCGTCTCGCCGACCCGGCCAACGGCGCGGTTTCCGCGTGCGGCGCGCTGACGATCCTCCTGATTTTCAAGTATTCCTTCATCTTCGTCCTCGTCGCCGCGGTCGTGGGCATCGTCGCGAACGTCGTGCAGGTCGGCTTCCTTTTCACGTTCGAGCCTCTCAAGCCCAACTTCTCCAAGCTCAACCCGGCCGAGGGGGCCAAGAAGATCTTCTCCAAGAAGAACTTCTTCGAGTTCCTCAAGAACTGCGTCAAGGTGGGCTTCCTCTCGTGGCTGCTCTTCAAGATCGTCAAGGCGTCGATCCCGGAACTGCTGCAGATGTGCTACGGAACCGTGGACGACATCATGCCCTCGCTGCGCGTCATGCTCAAGCGCCTCGCCGTCTACACGGCCGCCGGCTACGTCCTCATCGCGATCGTCGACCGCATCTTCCAGGGCAAGAACTTCACCAAGGAAATGATGATGACCAAGGACGAGGTGAAGCGCGAATACAAGGAAATGGAAGGGTCGCAGGAGGTGAAGCAGGCGCAACGCGAGTTCCGCAACGAGCTCCTGAACGGGCCCGACCCCGCCACGGCCACGAAACAGGCCAACGTCGTCGTCACGAACCCGACGCACCTGGCGATCGGCATCCGCTACCAGCCGGACGAGTGGCCGCTGCCGCGCATCGTCGTGGCGGGGGCGGACGCCGACGCGAAAATCATCCGGGAAACCGCGATGGCCGAAGGCATCCCGATCATGGAAAACGTCCCGCTCGCCCGTTCGCTCTGGGCCGAAGGCAGGGTGGGGGATTTCATCCCCGAAAGCCTGCTCGAGCCCGTCGCCGAAGTCCTCAAGTTCGTGAAGCGCCTCGCCGACGCGCGCCGCGAGGAGGAAGAGCTCGATTCGGTGACGCTGGACGCGGTCTAGCGGGCGCCGGGTCCCGAATGCGCGCGACCCCGCGGCGCGACGGCGCCGCGGGGCCGCGGAACGGGGCGGAGCGCCCTAGACCTCGAACGTGTTGCCCTTCGGGGGTTCGTCCTCCTTCGCGCGGGCGGCGTAGTCGCCGGCCGGGAAGACGGCGTTCAGGACGATGCCCGCGAGCGACGCGACCGCGAGCGGCGAGAGCACCGCGTGGAACTTGCCGATCGAGAGCGGAAGCGTCACGCCGCCGAGCGCCGTGACGAGGATCACCGCCGCGATGATCAGGTTGCGGCTCTTCGAGAAGTCGACGTGGTTCTCGACGAGGTTGCGGATGCCGACCGCCGAGATCATGCCGTAGAGCACG
>JAFTHC010000169.1 GCA_017457625.1 Kiritimatiellia bacterium | reverse complement strand
GTTCGACTTGAGCTTCTCGAGGAGGACGGGGTTGGTGCCGGAGCGGTTGACGCGCATGCCCTCGCCGAGACGGCCCCGCTTCACGAGATCGGCGATCGAGGTCTCTCCTTCGGAGAAGGTCTGGCCGAGGTTCCTCAGCCCGGTCGCCTCGGCCGGCTTCGCCTCCTTCTCGAGCTTCTCCCGGGAGCCGAGCTTGTGCGTCTCCAGACCGCTCCGTTCCAGCTGCAGCTCCGAGATCGCCGCGTCGATGGTCCTCTGGGCGGCGGCGGAGACCTCCTGCTTCGTCTTGAACGACGAAAGGTCGACGCCCTTCGAGATGCTTTCGGCGACCTTCCGGCGGACCTCGAGACGGTCGTCCTTCGAGAGCTCGAGCATCTTCGGCGCCGTGTCGAGCTGGCGGTTCGCCTCGGCGACGAAACGGTTCTTGCGGACGGTCGCCAGGCTGGAGAGCGTCGCCTTCACGTCGCAGGCGCGCAGCGACTTGTGCAGCTCGGCGCGCTGGCCCAGCACGGAATCGAAGGCGTGGCGCCCGAAGACGCCGTATTCCTCCTCGAGCGCGGCCTTGAACGCCTTCATCGTGGCGTCGTTGGTCTTGGCGCTTTGGGAAAAGACGAAGTTCCCGAGCCGGGCCGAGGCCGTCTTGCCCTCGCCCTTCACCGCGATGTCGCGGGAGGAGAAGAACACGGAGTTCGCAAGCGTGCGGAAGGTGTCGAGGGAGGGAGGGAGCGGCATGGCGGAGGTTCTTTCGCAGGTAGTACACGGAAGAGGCGGGAAGGTTACACGGCGGGGGGCTTTTGAACGCAGATCGCTTCGCGATACGCGGTTCTGGCGAAACGCTTTTGCGCCTGCGACGCCGCCGCTGCGCGGCGGCTACGGCGCGAAAAGCGTTTCGCCGGAGCGTCGGAGAGGTCCGCCTGATTCAAAACGGAACCTCCTCCGCGTCGGCGCCCTTGAGAATCACCCGGGCGATGCCACGCTTGCCGTGGCGAAGCTGGGGATTCCCGAAATTGAGGACCAGTCCGAGCGGGACATCCATCAATTTCATGTAAGAAAGAGTTTGCGCCTTGTGCTGGACCATGTTTTCGCGCCCGTCTTCGAGCGCCTTGCATTCTACGACGAGACAGTCGTCGACGAACAGATCGATGCGAAGGTTCTCGGGGAACTCCCAGCCCTTGTAGCGGACCGTCACGGGGACCTCCGTCCGGACCGCGTGGCCGCGCAACGAGAGTTCTCGCATCAGGCACTTTTGGTAGATCGACTCGAGAAGCCCGATGCCGAGATGGTTTTGGACTTCGACGGCGGAGTCGACGACGACTTGCGTGAGGGGTGCGGCCTTGAGGTAGAGCGGGTGCACGGAGAATGGTCCGGAGGTTGACGCGGTGCCGTTGTCATGATGCGGCAATCCCTCGCGCCGAAGCCGGCGCGAAGCGACGGCGTCGCAGGCGCAGGGATTGCCGCATCCTGTCTGCGTGGCGCGAAGCGCCCTGCGTTGAAGGAAGCCGGCGCATGGGTCAGGCCAGGATTCCCAGCGGCGGGGAGGCGGCGGAGTCGCCGGCCGCGCCGCCGCCGGCGAGGGTCTCCTTGATGCGCTCGGCCCAGGCGTCGCAGAGCTGGAGTATCTTCTCGAGCGTCGAGATGAAGTCCTCGGGATCCACGGCGGCGCGGTCGAAGTCGAAGTAGTATTCGTAGACGACCGTCTCGCTCTCAGGCTCGAGCGCGAAGTGGCCGCCGGCGGTCTCGCGGCCGAAGAGCCCGCCCGCGAGCAGGTCGCGGTAGACGGCGCGGGGCGCGTCCGTCGGCAGCTCCGCCACCTCCACGAAGAGCAGGATCCTGCCCGTCGCCTCGACGAACTGGAGGTTCACGTTGTAGGCGTCGTCGACGCGGACGGACACGAGGCCCGATTCGTCGGCCGCGAACGATTCGATGCCGGTCTCCTTGCGGACGCCGGCGAGGAACTTCTGGTAGTCTTCTGTCGTTGGCATGGCGGGTCTTTTCGCTTCGCGGAAGCTCCGCGCGCGGTCGAAGCCGGGCGCGGGTCTGCCGGGGAGTTTTCCATTCTACACGAAAACGGACTCCGAGGATACAAAAAAAACCGCGTCGGCCGGGCGACCTTACCGGATCGTCGCGTGGTATTCCTGCAGCGAGCGGACGGAGCCTTCGCCGTCGCGCGCGGTGCGGATGCCGCGCGCGGCCGCGAGGGCCGCGGCCGGGGTCGTGAGGTAGGGAATCCGGCCCTTGATCGCGGCCTTGCGGATCGAGGCGTCGTCCGCGCGCGCGTCGCGGCGGCCGCTCGGCGTGTTGACGATGAGCTCCACCTCGCGGTTGGTGATGACGTCGATCACGTTCGGGCGGCCTTCGCCGATCTTGGCGATGCGCTCGCACGGCACGCCCTTGCTCTCGAGGAACTTCGCCGTGCCCTCGGTCGCGAGGATGGTGCAGCCCAGGTCCGCGAAGCGCAGCGCCGCCTCGGCGGCGTCCTGCGCCTTGTCGGAGAGCGAGAAGAGCACCTTGCCGATCTCGGTCGGGAGCGGCATCCCCGCGGCCTCCTGGCTCTTGAAGTAGGCCAGGCCGAACGTGTTGGCCATGCCGAGCACCTCGCCCGTGGAGCGCATCTCGGGGCCGAGGACGGGGTCGACCTCCGGGAACTTCTCGAACGGGAGGCACGCCTCCTTGACGCCGTAGTACGGGATGCGCTTCTCCTTGAGGCCGAGCGAGGCGATCGTCTCGCCGAGCATCAGGCGCGTCGCGAGGCGCGCCAACTGCGTGCCGCAGACCATGGAGACGAGCGGTACGGTGCGGGAGGCTCGCGGGTTGGCTTCGAGCACGTAGACCTTGCCTTCCTCGATCGCCTACTGGATGTTCATGAGGCCGACGACCTTG
>JAFTHC010000168.1 GCA_017457625.1 Kiritimatiellia bacterium | reverse complement strand
TTCGACAAGCTCCGCGACGAGCTGCGCCGCGCCGACGCCAAGCTCTTCGACCTGGCGCGCGAGAACACCGACCGCGTCTCTTCGCTGCAGGCCGGCATCGCCACGCAGCTGGGCCGGCTCGAATCGTCCGTCGCCGCCATCCTGAAAGGACTCGCGAAATGAAGCTCCAGACCGCCGTGCGCGCGTTCCTCGCCGCGCGCTTCCCCTGCGCCTTCGAGGAGCCGATCCTCCTCACGCGCATCAACCGCTCCGGGGTCCTGGACGACCCCGCCACGCCCGAGACGCTGCACCGCGCGCTCGTCACGCTCGCCTCGCGCTTCCGCGAGGCCGAGGTCCTCACGGACAACGACGGCACGCAAGCCTGGAGCGCCACCCCGCTCGGCGTCTCGACCTGGACGCAGCAGGACAAGCCCTACGTGGGGGACTAGCCGCCATGGCCGCCCGCCGCTCCAAGATCGCCCGGCTCCCGTGGGAGCTCCGCAACCGCGTCTGCGAGATGATCGCGGACGGCCGCCCGGCGCGCGAGATCTGCGACCTGGTGAACGACTCGGACGCGCTCGCCTCCCAGGGCGTCGCCCCGCTCACCGAGCAGAACGTCTCCGAGTGGCGCGCCGGCGGCCAGAAGGACTGGGAGAGGGACCGCGCCTCGGCCGACCGTCTCTCCCGCCTCTCGGAGGCGAGCCTGCACCTCGTGGCCGCCGCCGGCGGAGACCCCGCCACGGTGGGCTCGCGCCTCCTCGCCGGCCGGCTCACCGAGATGCTCGACCGCGCCGCCGACGAGGACGCGCTCCCCCTCGCCAAGGCGCTCGCGGCACTCCGCGGCGCCGAGACGGCCGCCGAGAAGGTGAAGCTGGAGAGGGAGCGCTTCCGCCGCGACGCGGCCGAGATCGTCCTGAAGGTCCTCGAGGACCGCCGGGCCGCCGGCATCGCGGAGGGCTCCGGCACCCGGGAAGAGAAGACCCGCGCGATCCTCGCGCTCATGGACGAGGTGGAGAAATGAACCTCGGCCTGGCCGCCTACCAGAAGGAGCTCCTGAAGACCGGCCGCGCCTACGGCATGCTGATGATGCTGTGGCGCCGGCAGGGCCGCAAGACCACGACCTTCGCCTGGCAGGCGCTGCGCTGGATGCTGGAGAACCCCGGCTGCCTGGTGACGTTCGCCACGTGCTCCCTCGCGCTCGGCTCGGAAATGACGGAGCGCGAGACGCAGCTGCTGATGTCCATCGTCGGGGCGATCCGCGACGCCACGGCCGGCGCCGGCCGGGTGGAGAGCAACGGCGACGGCCTCCCGTGGTTCGACCTGGCGGACCTCTACCAGCACAACCGCCTCGAAGTCTCCTTCTGGCACGACCGCACCAGGCGCTCCCGCACCAAGATCATCGCCGCCAGCTACGCCACCGCCCGAGGCTACTCCGGCTACGTGCTCCTGGACGAGATCGGCTTCATCCGCGACTTCAAGCTCTTCTACGAGGCCATCGAGCCGGTCTTCTCCTCGCACCCGGACTACCGCCTCTGGATGGCGACCACCCCGCCCGAGGACGACGCCCACTACTCCTACGAGCTGAGCGCCTACCCGCCCGGCCTCGTCTTCGATCCGAACGCCGCCGGCACCTGGTACCAGAACGAAAGCGGCCTGCCCGTCCACCGCGTCTCGGCGGAGGACGCGGAGCTCGCGGGCGTCCACCTCTACGATACGCGCACGCGCGAGCCGATCGCGCCGGCCGCCCACCGCGCCAAGGCGCTCGACAAGACCGCCTGGGACCGGAACTACGGCCTCGTCTTCACCCAGGGCGGCACGTCGGCCGTCCCGCTCGTCGCCCTCACCAGGGCGCAGGCCCTCGGCGCGCAGATGGGCTGCGTCTGGGCCGAGAACGACCTCCCCGCCGGCTGGACCGACCTCCTCGAACCGTCCGCCCCGACCGCCGTCGGCTGCGACCCCGCCACCACCGAGAACGAGAAAAGCAACCCGACGGGCCTCTGCATCACGCAGGAGATCGGCGGCCTCTACGTCGCCCGTCTCGTCGTCCAGTACAAGACCTCCGACCCGCTCAAGGCCCGCGCCATCCTCCGCGAAGCGGTGGAGGGATGCAGGCGGAGGGGGTGTCCCGTCCGCGCGCTCGTGCTCGACGCCACGAGCGAGCGCTACTGGTGCGCCGAGACCAAGGCCGAGCTTGAACCCCTCTGCGAGGTCGTCCTCGTCGTCGGCGGCGAGAAGACCGAGCACCAGGGCGAATCGATGACCTGGAAGACCTTTCTCGGCAACCTCGCCGTCGGCGCGATCGAGGACGGCAGGGCCGCCCTTCCGGACGCGCGCGGACTCCGCGACGACTTCCGCCTCGTCAAGCGCAGCAAGGGCGGCTTCGACAACGCGATGGACAACGCCGGCCACCACGGCGACACCTTCGACGGCTTCAAGAACTCCCTCTGGGGCCTCCTCGTCCCGCTCGGAAACGGCGAGGCGGAGGCGGCGGCCGTGTGGCGGAGCGAAGACCCCGCCACCGGCCGGTCGGACCGGATGTCGATGCGCCCCGACCATTCAGACGACCTTGCACCCTCCCGCACCTCCTACTACGGCTAGCCAATGAACACCGACCCCATCACCGTCTACGCCTGGCGCAACGAACCGCAGAGCGACCTTCGCAGCCTCACCGCCGCCTCCCTCCTCGGGAAGATCGAACTGGCGGAGGGCGGCGACACGCGCGAGCTCTTCGCCCTCTACCGCGACCTCCTCGCCAGCGACAACCAGCTCCAGATGGAGTTCGAGAACCGCAAGCGCGCCGTCGAGGGCGACACCTCCACGCTCCTTCCCTTCGACAAGTCCTCCCCGCCGGACGTCGAGGCCAAGGACCGCTGCTTCCCGCTCCTGGACTCCGCGCCCTTCTACACCGCGAAGACCTGGCTGCTCAACGCCGTCCTCTACCCCGTGGCGGTGTGCGAGAAGGTCTACGCCCCCGCGCCCGGCGGCTACGCCCTCGCCCAGATCGTCCCGGTGCCCTACCAGCTCCTCGACTACCGCGAAGGCACGCTCCGGATCTTCGACACCGACGAGCGCGGCAACGCCCTGCCCACCTCCCACGCGCCCGACCCCGCCCGCTACGTCGTCCACCGCGGCCACACCCTTCCGCTCCCGGACAACTGGGGCGGCCCGATGCGCGCCATCCTCTTCTGGATCCTCCTCCGGTCGATGTCCCGCCAGTGGTGGGCCGACCTCCTGGAGCGCTTCGGGATGCCCTTCCTCAAGGGCAAGTACAGCGACGAGAAGGGCAAGACCGTCCTCCAGCGCGCCTTCGTGATCGCGCAGCGCCTAGGCGGCATCGTCGTCCACAAGAACACCGAGGTCGAGATCGTCCAGGCCGCCGCCGGCGACTCCTCGGGCTCCCACGAGCGCTTCATCGAGCTCTGCAACAAGGAGATCAGCAAGCTCGTCGCCGGCCAGACCCTTTCCAGCAACGCCCAGCCCACGGGCCTGGGCAACGGCGCCACGCCGCTGCAGGGCGCCGTCCGCGACGACATCCGAAAGAGCGACTGCCAGCGCCTCGCCGCGACCCTCCGCACGCAGCTCCTGGCGCAGTTCTGCCAGATCAACGCCGTCCCGGGCCGCGTCCCCCTCCTCGTCTTCGGCAGCGACAGCGCCGCCGAAATGAAGGCCCTCATCGGCACCGTCGCCGACCTCGCCGCCGCCGGCCTCGAACCGGACGACGACGGTCTTGCGGCCCTCTCCGAGCGCGTCGGCTTCGGCCTCCGTCGCAAGGCGGCCCCGGCCGCCTCCCCGGGCTTCCCCGCCGCCTTCCACGCCGTTCCCCTCGCCGCCGATCCGGCGGCGGGAAAGCCGCGGGAAGCCCCTGCGGACAAGGCGGGAGTCGTGCAGGGGGCGGCGCCGTCCGCCCCCGATCCCCTCGCCGAGATCGTCCGCACCTCGCGCTCCTCTACCGAGTGCCTGCGCCGCCTCCGCGAAGCCCTCGCCACCCGACCCCTCGACGAGCAGGCCGAAGAACTCGCCGCCGCCATGGACTCCTACGCCGCCAAGGCCCTCCTCCGAACCCGTCGGAGTCCTGATGGCGAGGCTCCGCCCTCGACAATCCCGCTCTCGGCCAATTGGCACAAATGTCCGCATTGCGGAAAATTCGACGGGTTCAATGGGCATTGCGGCAAGTGCGGCCACACCCTTTCCGAATCCGAGGCCATTCGACGCGCCCGTGAAATGCTTTCCGATGCCATGTCCGGAACCATGCTCAAGCCCGTGAACGGAATCGCCTACCGAGAACAGCTCGGACAGATTGACCTTGAAGTTGGGAGAAAGGGTGTCGGTAAAGGTATGGAGCACGGAACCGGCTTGTCCAAACTCGAACAGAAACACGCCAAGGATATTCCAGCGTTGGCCGAAGCGCTCATCAAGGGAGCCATTCTCCAGACGACGGCAGGAACCCAAGTCGGCAATCCGGTCGATCCGGATCGACGGTGCATCGCCCATGGCAGTTATGCTATCTATCTCGCGCGAAAAGGCGAAAGGCGGTGGAAAGTTTCGACAATTTTCCAAAGTGAGGCGGAAATTCGAAAAGCCCACCAAATAGCAGAGGAGATCAAGTCACGGAAGTGACCGATCTCCTCCTAGAAGGCAGTTGGCCGAGGATCTCTCGTCCTACTGCCGGGGCACGAGTGGATCGCACTCCCCGGAGTTGCCGCCAGCGCGGGAGAGTCAACCACAAACCGCCCAAGAAGTCAACTCCAAATACAACTCCTAAGAGTCGTGCTCTTACTCGCGAAAGGGAAGCCCGACCATCGACAAGGAAACCTGGATCATCACGGGCTTCAAAACGAACAAGGACGATGCAAACTGACGTTGTCACGCCCGTCAGCCGCTACTGCCTCCGGCCTATGCCAGTCTCGTCCAGGAGGAGTTTCGTCCCGTGGCTCCTGAATCTCCCACAACTCCCTCTCGAAGTCAAGCCCAAAATGCACAACGAGAATCAGACCCATTCGGAAGCGGAGCATCTTGGCCCCGATCTCTCCGTCTCGACCCCCTGCATAGAGGTCTTTATGATTCACAACCGCCTCTATGGTTCGGATCGGTATGCGCCCCCTCGGCCGAACCGTAGCCAGGTCCTCCCGGACTACAAGCGCAAGCGCTATCGCACCCATCTGGCGTGGGCCTATTGACCCATTCCGAAACTTTCGCACCGACCCTTTCCGGGACTTATCGTGTCTTCCCGGCGTTTTGCCCTCTAAAATCGGGTCTTTTCGCCAAATCTCGCACCTCCTCCAACCTGCTCGCACTTCCGCTCGGTTTCACCGCCTGGCGGCGGTTCGTCCCGTAGCCCGGGTCCGACGGCAGCCCCGGATACCAGACGCGCGCCACCGCGGGGTGCGAACCGAGCCGCCCGGCGAGGATCTCCGCGTTCGCGACGTGCCGGTCCATCCGCACCGCGAGCG
>JAFTHC010000167.1 GCA_017457625.1 Kiritimatiellia bacterium | reverse complement strand
GTACAACGCCGGCGAGGTGAAGCTCGAGAGCGAAACCGAGCTCGGCAAGATCAACCACCACGTCCACCTCCGGGGCTCCAACGCCAAGTCCATCTCCCACGCGGAGGTGCTGGCGGTGAAGAACGCCTTCGTGAAGGCGCTCTCCGACAGCGGCGTGGGCGCGGACGAGATCGCCCAAATCCGCCGTCCAGGCGCCGCCCGTCGCCCTCGACCCGGAGGGAAGGGAGGCGGCCTTCTCCTACGTCGGCGCCGGCGACGCGCGGCCGGTCTTCCGGCTTGATGTGAACCGGGTCGGCGTCATCAACGTGGACTGCGAGCTGGAGATGCACCCCGCCGCGCTGCTCGTCGGCGGCGAGACGCACGAGTTCGCCCCCGGAGCCACGGTGAAGGGGTCGTTCCGCTGCTCGATCTCCCCGGAAGAGCGGCGGCGCATCGCGGAGGTGGACCTCGCGCACGCCGACACGGCCGACGCCGAGGCGTTCTACAACCGCAACCCGCCCGAGCCCCGCCGCCTCCGCGGCGCCTACGAACGCATCCCCGACGCCGTCCGCCCGAACCTCGCCGTCGCGGCGTCCTTCGGCATCCTCAACGCGTAGCCGCCCCGCGCCGCCAGCCCGACAAAAAAGGCGCGCTTTTCTGTGGCGTCGCGGGCCGGGTTCGTGTAGAATGCCGGGGTCTGCAACGCAACCCGATGCATCCCACGATGAACCGACATTCCCTGCACCTCCTCGCCGCGGGAGCCGCGGCGGCCGCCCTCGCCGTGGCGGGGTGCGGCGGCGCGGCCCCCGGGGCGGCGCCCGCGGCCCCGGCGCCGGACCGCCCGGAGGACGGCCCGCTCGTCCTGGCCTTCATGCCGGAGGTGCCGCCCTACACCTATCTCGACCCCGCCACGGGCGAGCCCGCGGGCATCGACGTGGAGATCGTCCGCGCCGCCGCCGAGAAGCTCGGCCGGGAGCTCGAGATCCGGATCCTCCCCTTCGCCGAGATCCTCTCCTCGGTGAAGAACGGCGACGCCGACTTCGCCGCCGCCGCGATCACGATCCTGGACGGCCGCCGCCGCAACGTCGACTTCTCGATCCCCTACGCCGAGGAGGGCTGCGTGTTCCTCTACCGCGCCGGCGAGGAGCCGCCCACGATGATCCGCGCCGAATCGCTCCGCGTCGGCGTCGTCGACTCCATGTCCGGCGACGTCTACCTCACGCGCCACGGCATCGACCCCTTCCGCTACGAGGCGCTGCACGACGCCGAGGAGGACCTCCGCGCCGGCCGCCTCGACGCCGTCTTCTACGACCGGCCGGCGCTCGCCACGGCCGCGGCGGAGTCCGGCGGCGCGCTTGCCATCACGCCGCTCGAGACGCGCGAGCCCTACGGCATCGGCGTCCGCAAGGGCCGGCCCGACCTGCTGGAGGCCGTGAACGCCGCCATCCGCGAGCGCAACGGGGAGGGCTCGAAATGAAGGTCGACCGTCCTCTCGCCCTCCGCCTCGCGCTCGCCGTCGGCGCGGCGTTCCTCGCCTCCCTCGCGCTCACGTGGCTCATGCACGACCGCATGACGGCGCGCGACGCCCACCGCCTCATCGACATGGCCTTCGAGGACGTCGAGGGCGCCATCACCGAGGCGGTCGACCGCCGCCTGATCCGCCAGGCGATGCTCTTCCGCGACCGCCTCCCCGCGCTGCGCGCCGAGCCGGGCTGGCAGGATCCGGCCGCGTCGGTCGCCCGCCTCCGCGAAGTGGCGGACGAGCTGCGGGTGGACGAGCTCTGCGTGGTCGACGCGGACGGGATCCTCACCCACAGCGCCGACGCGCGCGACATCGGGTTCGACTTCAAGACGATCGGCGGGCAGGCCGGCGAGTTCAAGCCGCTGCTGGACCGCGAGACGGAGTTCGCGCAGGCGCTGCGCCCCAACTCGCGCGCCGGCGACCCCATCAAATACGTGGGCGTGTGGCTGCCGGAGGGCGGGTTCGTCCAGGTCGGCTGCCGCGAGGCGTCGGTGCGGCGCCTCGCGCGCTCCGCCGTCAGCGGCCTCACCCACAACCGCCACGTGAGCGGCAAGGACGGCTACATCGTCATCACGACCGCGCGCGGGACGATCGTCTCGCACCCCGACCCGACGCTCGAGACCGGCTTCTGGCGGGAGCCCGGACCGGACTTCTACTGGCAGCGGCGCGACATCGAGGGCTTCCCCGTCTACGCCGTCGTCCCGAAGCACGCGGCCGTCGTCGAGCGGCGCGTGCTCGTCGGAACCTCCGCGTTCCTCAACGCCGCGGCGCTCGTCCTCGCCGCGGCCCTCGTCGGCTTCGTGATCGCGGGCTGGGTCCGGGCGCAGGTCCGCGCCCGCCGCGCCAAGGAGATGGCGATGGCCGCAGGGATCCAGGAGAACGCCATCCCGCGCGTCTTCCCGCCCTTCCCGGAGGAGAAGCGCGTCGACCTCTACGCGGACATGCGGCCCGCGCGCGACGTGGGCGGCGACTTCTACGACTTCTACTTCACGGGTCCGGACCGGCTCGCCTTCCTCGTCGCCGACGTGAGCGACAAGGGCGTCCCCGCCGCGCTCTTCATGATGCGCGCCAAGACGCTCCTCAAGAGCCTCGCGCAGTCCGGCCGGACGCTCGCGGAGGCCGTGGCGGAGGCCAACGAGGCGCTCTGCGAGGGCAACGCCGCGGACATGTTCGTCACGGCGTGGGTCGGCGAGATCGAGCTCGGCACGGGCCTCGTGCGCTACGTGAACGCGGGCCACAACCCGCCGATCGTCCTGCGCGCGAAGGACGGCACCGCCGACTACCTGCGCTCCCGCCCGGGGCTCGTGCTCGGCGCGATGCCGGGGGCGAGGTATCGCCCCGGCGAGATCGCCCTCGAGCCGGGCGACGCGATCTACCTTTACACCGACGGCATCACCGAGCAGACCGACCCGAACGGCGAGCTCTTCGGCGAGGCGCGGCTGCAGGCCTTCCTCGAGGACGGGGGCTTCCTCGCGCATCCGGAGGCCTGCACCGGCGCCGTCCTCGCGGGCGTCGAAGCCCACGCCGCCGGCACGGAGCAGTCCGACGACCGCACCCAGCTGCTGCTCCGCTGGCGCGGCGCCTGACCCCGCCCGCTCGCGCGGGCGGCTTTGCAATCCATCCCGAATGCCGGCGCCATGCCTGTTCCCACGACATCCAAGACCCTTCTTCGCGACCTCGGCGCAGACGCCCGGTCGCCACGCTGGGCGGAGTTCGTCTCCCGCTACCGCCCGATGATGGAGTCGTTCCTCGCAGCGAAGTATCCGTCGCTCGCCGCCGACGCGGACGACCTCGTGCAGGAGACGCTCCTCGCGCTCCTGCGCGCGCTCCCGGACTACCGCTACGTCCCGGGCGAGCAGGGCTCCTTCCACAACTACCTCACCGGCATCCTCCGCAACAAGGCCGCGTCGCTCCTGCGCCGCCGCGCCGCGGAGTCGGAACGCGACGCGCGGGTCGCGGCCGAACCGCCGCCCCCGCCCCCGCCGCGCGCCGACGAGGAGGCCGCCGCGCGCGACGAGGAGGCGTGGCGCGATGCCGTCCTCCAGATCGCCCTTCGCCAGCTCCTCGCCGACGAGTCGGTCCAGGAGCGCACCAAACAGGTCTTCGTTCGCGTCGCCGTGGAGGGCGAAGACCCCGCCGCCGTCGCGGAGGCCTTCGGCATCGAACGAAACGCCGTCGACCAGATGAAGAGCCGCATGACGCGACGCCTCCGCGACCTCGTCGCCGCGCTCGACGCCGCCCCCGGCGCGTAAGACGCCCTCTCCGCCGCGCCAGTATTCCATGTCGTCCCGCGGCGACCCCTAATCACTAGTCCCTGATCCCTAATCCCTGATCCCTAATCCCTGATCCCTAATCCCTGATCCCTGATCCCTGATCCCTAATCCCTGATCCCTGATCCCTGATCCCTAATCCCTGATCCCTGATCCTTCTTCGTGGGCATCTCGAACGAAGACATCGATTCCTGGCTCCGCCAAAGCGGTCGCGGCTGCCTCGCCCCGCGCGTCCTCCCGGACGGCGCGGCGCTCGGCCCGTTCCGCATCCTCGGCCTGCTCGGCCGCGGCGCGAGCGCGGAGGTCTACCGCGCCCGCCGCGAGGCGGACGGCGCCATCGTCGCCCTCAAGGTGTGCCGCCGCGACGACGACGCCTCCCGGGAACGGCTTCGCCGCGAGGCCGCCCTGCTCGCGGAGCATCCGCACCCGGCCCTGCCCCGGCTCGTCGCGTCCGGCGAAACGGACGGCCGGCCCTGGCTCGCGCTCGAAGAGCTCTTCCCCGGCGACCTGCCGCGCGCGCCCCGGGAGGTCGAACGCTTCCTCCTCGCCCTCTGCCAGGCCCTCGCCCACCTGCACGCGCTCGGCTTCCTCCACCGCGACGTCAAGCCATCCAACATCCTCCGCCGCGCCGGCGGCGCGCCCGTCCTGCTCGACCTCGGGCTCGTCAAGCGCGCCGAAGCGGCGGCGCGGGGCGCGACCCCGCCCGTCCCCTCGGCGCAGCTCTCGATCGTCGACGGCCGCGCCGTCGGCCACGGCACGCCGGGCTACGCCGCGCCCGAGCAGTTCTCGGGCGGCGACCTCACCCCCGCCGCGGACGTCTACGCCCTCGGCATGCTCGCGCTGCGCTGCTTCGGCGGCCGCCCGCCGCGCCTCTGGCGCCCCCTCCTGCGCCGCGCCACCTCCCCGCTCCCCGCCGACCGCCAGCCGGACGCCGCAGCCTTCGCCCGCGCCCTGCGCCGCCGCCGCGCGCCTGTCTTCGCCGCCGCCGCGCTCGCTTCGCTCGCGCTTGCGGCGGCGGTCGCAAGTCCCAAGTCCCAAAGGTCTCAAGGGGCCCAAGGGTCCCAACCGTCCCAAGTCGCGCTCGCGGCGGCGGCGGCGCTCGAAGCGGCTGCCCCGCCCGAGCTGCGCGAGGTCGCGGCCTTCGATGCGCTCGGCGACCACCCGCACGTCGCCGTCGCGCTCGGCGGCCGCACGGTTTCGCTCGCGGAGCCGTTCCGGCTCGGCGGCGGCGCCATCGTCGAGATCGAGGGCCCCGGCCGGCTCGACGGCGTCCTCGAAGGGAACACGAACGACCTCGTGATCCTGCGGAACGCGACCCTCGTGAACCGCACCGCAGACCCCGACCCGGCGCGCAGCCCGCGCGTCCGGCTCGAGGCGGGCGGGTATCTCATGTTGCCCGAAATTCTCTCGCTTCACGCCCGCGACTGGGCGGATCCCTACGACGAGCCGGACCCCTTTGCGCCGAAGCCGGAGGACCGCGCCGTCCGCTTCGGCCGCGGCCTCGAGCCGGACCTTCGCACGGAGCTGCTGCGGGAACGCGGGATGCTCTCCGACGAACGCGTGCGCGCGAAGTCGGACTTCGAGGTCCCCGCGCCGGAGCTCGGCGCGATCCTTCTGCCGGACGGGCCGACGAACGTCGTCTGGTCCGTCTCCGCGCTCCACCCCTGGCGCGTCCACCCCACCGAGCCGGGCGTGCTCGTCTGCGACCTCGGCGGAGGCTTCGGCGAATCGTGGATCCGGATGCGCGCCGACTGCGACGTCAAGCTCCGCCTCCAGTACAAGAAGAGCTTCGCCGGCGCCGACGACCACGGCGGTCGCGGCGGCGTCTTCGAGGAAATCTACCACGGCATGACGTACGCACGCGACGCCTCGGACGGCAAGCTCTCCGAAGGTTGGCGCTGGAACGGCCGCGAGAATCTCGAGTTCCACTCCGGCGCCCACGACTTCGTCATTCGCTTCCGCTCGGACGCCTACACGATCCCGGGCCACTTCAACGGCGTCCTCCTCCGCGCCGCGCCGGCGCTGAGTCCCGTGCCGAGCCCATGAGCCGGCCCGGACCGCCCGGCCTCGTCGTGTTGGTTTCGCGCGAAGTCCGCGAAGCTTGATCTCACGCAGAGAGCGCGGAGAACGCAGAGCCGGCCGCCGGTTCAATTCTCACGCGGAGTCCGCGAAGATTTGTTTGAGGCGGCTTCGCCGCCCCGGTCCCAACCCGCGGAGCGGCCTCCAAAAACCGCTTGAGCGCCTGGCGGAGCATGGCTCTGCGCGCTCTGCGTTCTCTGCGTGTTTTCAAACCGCTTGAGCGCCGCCCCGGAGCATGGTCTCCGCGAACTCCGCGCGTAAGACGCCCCCGCGGCGTGCGAGTATGTTTTCAGAATCGCGCGAAGCGCACCCCAAACACACACCAGGAACCACACAGTGCCATGAACACTCCCTCCGAACCGGTGACTGCCATTCCCGTCGCCACACCCGTCGCAGAGCCACGGACCGTTCAGATTACCCAGAAACGGACCTTGTCGACGCGGATGATCCGCACCGACGTGTATTTCGGCCCGACAAAGCTCGCCACCATCAAGGCCGGCCAGTCCGTAACCATTCGGGCACCGGGAGAAGGGATGCTCACACTGAATTCGTCGAAGAAGTTTTATCCGCACATGGGGAGCATATTGCTGCTCATCCCGGGCATGCTCCTTCTCGGCCCCTTGGGGGTACTTCTCTGGTATATCGGCGGACAGAAGCAGAGCCTCACGGTGCCGGTTTACCAAAACGCCCCGACGCACTGGCGGGTGGAATACAACCGCAAATACAAGATGACCGTGATTCCCGAGGGATAATCTTCGCCATGCAAGTCCGTTGTCCCTGGTGCCAGACCGTCGTCCGTGTCCCGGACGACGGCGGCGTGGCGTCCGCGACGTGCCCGGCGTGCGGGAAACCGTTCGCCCGCCCCGCTCCCGCTCCGCTGACTCCGCCGGAGGCGCAGCCGCCCGCCTGGATCAATCCCCCGAAACCGAACACCTTCGCGAAAGGACAGTTCATCGTCAGCCTGCTTCTTCTGGCCGGGGGCGCTGTCGCCGCCATCGTCGGCATCGGCTCAGGATCCTTCGAAGCGGTCAGCTGGGGCATATTCATCGCGATTGGCGGGTTGGTTGTCGCCATCCTTTCACGGTGACGGCCCCGCATTTTCCGCAGCGACTACCGGGGATGGAACCCGACGCGGCAGTACGGACTGGCGCTTTATTCTCACGCAAAGAGCGCAGAGAACACAGGCCCGGCCGCCGGCGGCGGCCGGGTGCCGGAATCTGGGATTCTCGGGTTCTGGGAATCTCGCGGCGGAATCTCGGGACGGCTGAAGCCGCCGCCGGAATCTCGGGGATGGCGGAATCTCGCGAGAATACGAGCCTCCCGGAACCCGAGATTCCGGCCCCGGGCGCGCCAGCGCCCGCGAAGCGGGCCCAAAAAATCGCTTGAGCGCCGCCACGGAGCATGGCCTCCGCGAACTCTGCGGACTCTGCGTGAGATTCATCGCTTGAGCGCCGCCCCGGAGTAGGGCCTTCGCGAACTCTGCGCGTAAGACGGCCCCCGCGGCGCGCGAGTATGTTTTCAGAATCGCGCGCCGCCGCGCCGTTCGTTTCCACCCCGACCAACGCAAAAGGGAACACAATGGCAAACATTCCGAAGTCGATATCCGTCACCGCCGACGACGGGCGCGCTTTCCCCCGCATCTGCGATTTCTTCGAGGCGCTCGGTGCGACGAAACGGGACGGGACGCCCTATGGGCCGAACTCCTTTCGAAGCGGCGACCACACGCTCCCGAACGGACGGCTGTTCCTCTTCCTGCGGTTCGACCATCGTGAAGCCGAACCCTTCGATTGGCGGAATCGGCTGGAAACCCAGGACGGGGAGACGTTCGTCACGGAGTTCGAAAAGCCGGGCGGCGTGAGCAACGCCCTCGTCAGGTGCTGGAACAAGCGGAAGGCCACCCTCGGCACCGGAAACCCGGTCCACGCGCAGATTCTCGGCAAGGTCGCGGAAGGGTGGCAGTTCTTCGGCGAATTTGAACTGGTCGGATGCAACCTGTCCAACCATCCCTTCTGGGAAAAGTGGAAGCGCGTGTCCAAGACGGCGAGCGCCGTCTGACAGTGACGAATCACAAGCCGGAAGCGCGAACCCAGATGGTTCATCATCCCTCCATGCTTGGCTTCCTCGAGCGTGGCCAAAAACAAACCGAAAGAAGAACCAACACCCATGAAACACAATAAACTCGCAGGCGCAGACGGCGTTCTGCCGTCCGGCCGGATCCCGGGCGCCGCCGCAAAAGGTTTTCGCTCTCTCTCCATTCTGGTCCTGTCCATGCTCGTCGCCGGATGCGGCGAATCGACTCCGGGCGGGTCCCGCCGCGCCGGCTCGCAACGGGAGCTGAGCTACGAAGAGGTCATGCGACTGCCTGAAAAAGGCGGCTGGAAGAAAGTCCAGCTACGATGGTCGGACAACATCGGCAGCGGATCGGACTTGCACCTCCGGCCCTTCGAAAACGGCGCCACGAACGATGTAGCGAAACGAGACTGCGCGATCTGCACGCTCGCCAGCCAGGAAGCGCTCGAGCGGATCGCCTGCGAACCGACGGAATTCGACTGGGACAGAGGCCGTCGTTTCCTGGCCATCCACAGCATCACGAACGTCGACATTCTCGCAAAAATCGCGCGCGACATCAGCAGGAAGGAAGGACGTGCATCGGACGACCTGGCCGCCGAAGCGGCTTGCGGCGTCCTTGTACTCGGCACGCCACGTCAGTTGTATGGGCTCTGGCAGAGCCTGGACTCCGAAGTCCAGCGCAAACTGGTTGGAGACCTCGTGCAAACCTACAACTCCAAACTCCGCTTTCCGCCCCGAGTGCAGAACGGGTTGGAAGTTCTGTTGTGCGGAGAGAGAGTGGGCGTCGATTCCCGGTTGATCGAGCAACTCATCCACTCCGTGCGCAAGGAACAACTCAAGGATATCTATGGAGAAACGGAAGATCACATTGTGAAGAGTTGCGCTATGCAGGAAATTCTGAGCTACGCTGCTTCTCCATATACGGGGCGGTATGCCATCGGACTTCTGGAACAGACGCTGGTGGCGTATCCCTGGCAGGAGTATCTGGAATCTCGGAAGAATTCGCTGGCGGGCGCCTTCGAAAATTGCTCGAAACTCGATCCCGATCTGCCGTCCCGCCTATTCCGCAACGCCAAATCCGATTATCCGGCGCTCGTCGCCTTTGAAATGGCGGAAAAGAAGGAGGCCGATTCTGTCGCTCTGGCGAAAATGATCGCCGGCGTCGAGGCCGACCATCCGGACCGGGCGTTCAAGGCGGCGGAAATCCTCTTGAAGGGCATCCCCTATTCGCGCAAGCTTCCCGACGGCGGCGACATCGACCTGATGTCCATATTGCTGACGCCGGACGCGGCCCCGAACCTGGAGAAAATCGTCTACGACAAAATGGTCCGCAACAGAAACGACGACAAGGCCAAATCCGAGTTCTTCCTGCGGGCCAACGACATCGATTTGCGCCGCAAGGCGTTCGACGCCATTCGCGACAAGTCCGTTCAAGAACAACTGGCCCGGACGTCCAAGGAGGCCGCGGACTGGTCTTCCGAAGCGTCGATCCGCAAACTTTACGGCGATTTGGTCATGCAGTACACCCGATACAAGGATGCGGCGAACAGCAATATCGGCAAAGCGTTGGACGGGCTGGTCAAAATCGAGAAGATGAAGGCGCAGAACCCGTCGGGCGCCAGCGAAGCCGGAGCCTATTCCTTCGGGTTTAGCATAGGATACTTTTCCCATATGGACGAACAAATCCCATACTTCGGCCTCACAAAAACGAAAATCGAGGGGATCGGAACCGACGCAGCCGCGACGGCGACCAAGTGCCGGGCCGCCGGGATGCCCGAGAAACTCGCCGAGCAGTTCTCCGACCTGTCCGCCCAATGTAGCGAAGAGGCCCGCTACATTCAGTCGTTCATCGACCGTTACAACAAAGCTCGGAGATAGCCGCGTCGGAATTAGGGGTCTTCTTCCGTCTCTTTAGGGACAGCCCCCGCAAGAAGCGGCGGTGCGGGGGCCGGGGGACCTTGCGGGGACAGACCCCGCGGCGCGCCGGACGCGACGCGCCGTCCGGGGCGGCGCGCGGCCGGCCGCGGCCCCGCCTCCGTTTTGCATGCGGCGCAGCGCTGTGCTAGAATGCGGCGCCATGAACGAGAACATCGCCAAGCGCAACCGTCTCCTCGCGCAGAAGGTCCTCCGGGGCCTCGCCTCGCGCAACATGCAGGGCGTCTACGCCGAAACCCGCGAAGAGGCGCTCGGGAAGGCGCTCGAGATGATTCCGCCGGGAAGCTCCGTCACGATGGGCGGCTGCGCGAGCGCGCACGAGATCGGCCTCGTCGCCGCCCTCAAGGCCGGCGACTACCGCTTCATCGACCGCGACGCCATGGAGGACAAGCGGGCCGCGATGCTGGCCGCCTACGATGCGGACGTCTTCCTCGCGAGCGCCAACGCGATGACCGAGGACGGCGTCGTCGTCAACGTCGACGGCAACTCCAACCGCGTCTCGGCCATCGCGCAGGGCCCGCGCCGGGTGATCCTGGTCGTGGGGATGAACAAGATCTGCCCCGACCTCGATTCGGCGCTCAAGCGCGCCCGCAACGTGGCGGCCCCGATCAACGCCCAGCGCTTCGGCCTCTCGACCCCGTGCGCGAAGACCGGCGCCTGCGCGGACTGCAAGAGCCCGGACACGATCTGCTGCCAGTTCCTCGCGACGCGCTACTCGCGCCACCCCGGCCGCATCCGGGTCGTCCTCGTGAACGACGCCCTCGGGTTCTAGGCGCGCCCCGCCCCCCGGCCCGCGCGCCTGGCGGCGGGCGAGGGCGTGCCGCCAGGCGTAACCTTTCGGCGCCGGATGGGTATTGGTTCAAGAGCGTTGCGTTCCGCCGCGCTTCCCGCTAGAATACCGACCATGACACACGATTTCTCCGACATCCGACGCGCCGCCGAAGAGCGCTTTGGCGCGGCCTGCGTCCCGCGAGGCGGCGAGGCGTTTTCGCTCGTTCTCCCGGACATGACCGCCTCCTTCGCCCCGATTCCGGGCGCTCCGGCGCTGGTCCTCGTCCGCACGCGCGTGCTCGACACGAACGGCCTCTCCCGCAAGGGCGGCCTCGCGCTCGCCGCGCTTGAGGGCAACTTCTTCTGGTCCGGCACGAACGGCGCGACGCTTTCGCTCGGCGAGGACGGCGCGCTCTGGCTCACCGAGCGCCGCCCGGTGGAGGAGCTCTCCGCCCCCGGCGGCCTCGGGGCCTGCCTCGACGAGCTTGCCGGGACCGCCGCCGCCTGGCGGGAAAGGGGGAGCCTCCATGAATAAGTTCGAGCTCATGGAGCAGCAGGGCGCCGATCCCTCCGCCGCGGCGAACCCCCGGGCGCAGTTCGAGGACGTCCTCGCGGAGTTCGGCGCGCTCGCGAAGCAGGAAATCGCGCTGGACGGGGACGGCGTCGCGACCTTCGCTGTGGACGACGAGGTTCTCGTGAACGTCCAGTATCTGGCCCAGTCCGACACCGTGGTCGCCTTCGCCCCCGTCGGCGCCTTCGGCGGCGCGGACGCCCCCGATGCGGGCGAAAAGGCGCTGGAGCTGCTGCGCCTCTGCGAGCTGGGCGGTCCGGCCGGCGGCTTTACGCTGGCGCTGGACGCCGACGCCGACCTGGTGCTCGCGATGGACCGGCGCCTCGTCCGCGAGATTTCCTCGGCGGACGCCTTCGCCGCGTGGACCGACGCGCTCGTGCGCGCCGTCCGCGCCGTCCGCGAGCGCTTCGCGGAACGCTTTCCGGAACGGGAGGACTAGCCATGCCGCTTCCTCCGGTCAACGTCGGTTCGATCCCCGTCAACCCGCCGCCTCTCGGGCCGGACGGGCCTTCCGGGCCCGGCGCCCCGCAGGCCCCCGGCGCCCCGCAGGGGCCGGACCCCTCCGACGGGGTCCGTCCTGGCGTCCCGGTCGTCGCGCCGCCCGACCCGCAGCTCGACCAGGTCGAGGAGAACGGCGGCGGCCCCGACCTGCAGCCGGGCGACGGACAGGGGCGGCAGTTCGTCGCCAGCCACGCCGTCGCGCCCGGGCGCGACTGGGACCTGCACTCCGCCGAAGGCATGCTCGAGACGGTGCGCACCTCGATGGCGCACGTCCGTGCCGCGATTTCGGGCAAGGCGGCCTTCCGGTCCTACGACGAGGCGCTCGGCGCCGCCGTCGCGCACGCCGCGACGGCGCATCCCGAAGCCGCCGCGGAGCTTGCCGACTCCTTCTCCGCCTACAAGCAGGTCCTCGGCGAGCTGATCGAGGTGCGCACGGCCCTCATGGACGCCGTGAAGGACGGCTCGGACTGCAAGGACCCGGCCGAGGCGCTCGCGCAGATCCGCAAGACGATGCGCGTCTTCCGCTACGAGCTGCAGAAGGCGCTCGCGGCCGCCGGCCACGAGGCCGGGAAGATGGGCTTCAACGAGGGGAACCTGCGCGCGATCCAGAACGCGTTCACCTTCGGCGTGGGCAGCAAGGTCGCGGAGACCTTCGCCCGCGTCGTCGAGTTCGAGGCGCGGTTCGACGCGGCCGTGGCCGACCTGCGCAACCGCCTGCACGAACTCGACCGCGCCGCGCTTCCGCCCGTCCCGCCGCCCGGACTCAAGCTCGCCAACGCCGCCGGAGACGCGCTCGAGCTCTCGCACCGCACCAACGAGCGCATCCGCGACTTCCAGGACGCCTACGCGACCGAATCGACGCTGCGCGGCATCGTCGGCCCGCTCGCCGAGAAGGGCGGCTCGCGCAAGGTCGAGTTCACCGTCGGCGTCGGCGCGCTCTTCGGCCTCGGATTTTCCGAGGCGCTCACGGCGGGCGTCCGCGCCGGGGCGCGCTTCCGCATCGTCGGCGAGATCGAGGCGCCCGGCAAGGGGCGCCCGATCTCCGTGACGTTCCGCATCGCCGGCGGCATCGAGGCGAAGGGCGTCGCCAAGGCCGGGGCGGACCCGGACAACTCCGTCGCCGGCGCGAAGGGGGAGATCTCCGGAGGCGGCGAGATCTCGCACTTCACCACGCGCACCTACCCGACGCTCGAGGACCTGATCCTCGACGCCAAGCGCTGCAAGCTCGCCACCTCGCGCACCCTCGGCGGCGCCATCTGGGGCGGCATCAAGGCGATCGGCCTCTCGATCGGAAAGCTCGGGACGACCTTCTTCCGCTGGCTCGGCCGCAAGAGCGGCGAGGTGAAGCTCGACAACGCACAGTATCTCGAGTCGCTCAAGACGCGCGGCGTGGCCGGCAAGCTCGACCGCCTCCTCGCCAAGCGCGCCAACCCCGTCGTCGCGGCGGAGCGCTCGGGCTGGACGGCCAAGATCTCCGGCAAGGCATCGGCGGGCGTGGAGCTCGGAGCGGGCGTCGCCAAGCTTTCGTTCGGCGGCGCCGCCGGCTACGAGCGCGACTTCCACGTCGTCTCCACGTCGTTCGTCCCCCTCGCCCGCGCCGCGCGCGAGGCCAAGGACGCCGACGCGCTCCGCGCCCTCATGCGCCCGGGCCCGGACGGCGGCGAGCCCCGCCCCGTGGAGCGCTTCCGCGGCGGCGGCGAGAAGGGCGTCTACGCGTCGCTGGAGCTGTCCTTCGAGGACGCCCTGCGCGAGGCCGAGGCGGCCGAGAAGAACAGCGGCCCCCTCTCCACCGACACCGCGGGCTTCGCGCGCGCCGCGAACCGCATCCGCTCGCTCCTGCTCGCCACCGAGCTGGCGGCGCGCGAGGGCGACCTCCCGCGCGCGGAGGCCGACCGCCTGCTCTCGCGCTACTCCAACCCCTCCGTCAAGTTCCCGCCGGACGTCTACCGCGAATACTTCCTCGAGGGAAGCGGCGCGGCCAAGCCCGCGAAGATCCGCGAGTCGGGCTCCGTCGCGTTCGAGTTCTCCCTCTTCAAGGACTCGACCGACTCCCTCACCGCCGGCATCGGCTCGTCCATCGGCAAGGCCCTGGCCGACGGCGCCGTTAAGGAGCTGCGCCACCAGGCCGGGCTCGACACCAAGGTCGAATACCGCTTCACGGCCGAACGGCCCGCCAAGCCCGGCGCCGACCCGCGCCCGTGGGAGAACGCCGAGAAGACGACGCACGCGCTCGCGATCACCGCCTCCACGCCGGCGCGCATCGTCGTCGAGGCCCTCACGCGGTCCATCGCCAACAAGGGCGAGCGCGTCGAGAACAAGAGCCCGAACCTCGCCAAGGAAACCGCGAAGGACCTCGCCGGGGACATCGCCACGGACACACTCAAGGGAACGCTCTACGCCACGCTGCCGGGGCTGATCCTCGCCGGCGTCAAGGAGACCGCCGTCGCCGCCGCCAAGAAGTGGCTCTCCGACCCGGAGAACGTCGCCAAGCTCGTCACCTTCGCGCTCGACCACCTCGAGGACGCCTTCAACCTCGTGCTCGACGTCGTGGAGTTCGTCGCCGAGCACCCGGGCCTCACGCTCCATGCCGTCGCGATGGCCCTCGGCACGGAGTCCACCTCCGGGAGCGAGCGCCTCAAGGTGGTCAAGTGGAGCTTCCTCGACGGCGAGCTCGACACGATCTCCGTCCATTCCGAGATGACCAGCAAGATCGGCGTCAACGTCGATCCGGTCGGCGTGGGCGTGGGCGTCGGGTTCGACCTCTCCTACTCCGTCACCGAGTCCGTCAAGGACCGCGACTGGCAGCCGCGCCCGACGCTCGTCGGGCTGCTGGCCAAGTCCGAGGAGTTCCTCTTCGGCGAAACGGGCATCGAGCCCTCCGGCGGCGGGCAGGAGTTCAAGCTCTGGCTCTCGCGCCGGGCGCGGGGCGTCGAGCACATGCTCGGCACGCTCTCCGAGCCGAAGAACCGCGGCATCTACGAGCGCGCCCTCGCGCAGGCGCAGGGCGACTTCGAGCTGCAGGCGCGCCTCCAGGACGCCTGGCGCGCCGTGCAGAACCTGCCCGCCGACGCCACGCCCGACGCCAAGGTCGACGCCGCGCACGAGCTCCTCGTCGCCCTGACCCTCGCCTTCCGCTCCGCCCCGCCCGACGCGGAACGGTAAGGTTCCATTCCATGCTGCCGACATGGACCGGATTCCGCGATTCGCGGCAGGGACCGTCTCTTTAGGGCCAGCCCCCGCAAGAAGCGGCGGTGCGGGGGCCGGAACGCGCGTGGCGGGGTGCGCCGCACCCCACCACCCGCGCGGCCGGTCTGCGGAACCAGCAGCGCGGCGGCCGTGGTCCGCGAGCGAAACGGGACGTCATTGGAGGAATCCGAAGAGCCAGAGGGGAATCCGGCTTCCGAAGCCGGATTCGAGATCGTCCGCGGCGACGAAGCTTTCGGGGATGTCCTTGATCTGCGTGAAGCGCTTCTTCCGTCCGCCTACCTCGACGCGGTAGCGCCCGTCGACGGAGAAGTCGCCCCGGTCGGCGCAGACGACCTCGTGGCCGGCCGCGCGGAGCTGGTTCACGAAGAACGTCTCGCGAATCGTCCCTTCGTCGGCGCGCGAGACGAGCGCGTGCATCAGGTTCGGGTTGGCGCAGAAGATCTTTTCCGGGCGGGAAAGGTTCTTGAGCGTGTCCTTGCCGGACGGCACGAGCGCGAGGAGCCCGGCGCGCTCCAGCACGGACAGCATCTTGAGGCCCTGGTTGCGGTCGGTCTCGAGCTCCCGGTAGAGCGCCGACATGTTCGGCTGCTGCGGACAGCTCGCGGCAAGCACCGCCAGCATCTTCTTGGTCTTCCGGATCGTGGCCGGGGGTCTTACGGGGACAGACCCCGTAGCTCCTTTCCGCTGCCGCTCTGTCAGGGCATTCGCGGCTTTTCCGTGACGAAACAGAAGGCGCTTGCGAAGGCCGCCGTCTTCGCCCTGATGAAGCGCTCCGCCGCATCGCTTTCGGAAGAAGAGGCGCGTAGGAATTTCGACTTGCCAAACACGAACACCGCCGCTAGACCATAGCGGCACGACAACGAACGGAGAGAACCATGCGAAAACCATCCGCCCGCCCAAGCCGTTCCTCAACTGCAGGGGAGCCGTTTTTCTGTATCCTTTCCACCCCTTTTCGTGTAGAATAGGCAACCGCACCGTTCAACTTTTCAACCTTTCGACCTTTCAACCGTCCAACAGGAGTTCCCCATGCCCCTCAGCCTCGATGACTTCCGCGCGATCTCGAACGGCAAGTACAACGCCGGACAGATCGATTTCGAAACCAACCGCCACGGCGAGGTGACCGGCCTCAGGAAGGTCAACAACCACGTCCACATGACGGGCAAGAACATCGTCGCCATCGACCCGAAGCGCGCGGTGGCG
>JAFTHC010000027.1 GCA_017457625.1 Kiritimatiellia bacterium | reverse complement strand
TGGCTCTCCAAGGCGACCGCGACGCTTTATCTCGGACTCGTCGGCACGAACGGGGTGGACCTGGCCGACTACGACGACGAAATCCGTTACGGCGAGTTTCGGAAGAAGGCCGACGCGAACGGCATCGTCTCCACCGGACAGGGTACGCAGCTCTGCCTGCGGCCCACGATCCGCAACAAGTGCCTGCATTGGACCGACGGGATGGTCTACGCCATCCTGCAGTATCCGGTCCGCTTCGAGCCCGCGTTGTTCGCGGGCCTCTGGCGGGAGACGACGAACGCCGTCGCGGGCCGGGCGCTGTCCGCGCCGCCGCCCGCGGACATTCCCGCGGCGCGTCCCGACGACCTGGAGGAGGAGGGCGTCCGCCTCCTTCCCGTGCTGACGGAGCGCTTCGCGGAAGCGGGTCTCGAAAGGATCTGGACCTGCTGGTTCGTCTCCCGCGCGCCGCTCTACGATGGATCGTTTCTTCGGCTCTCCTCGGGGCAGGGCCTCGACAACACGAAGAACCGGGAGTGGTGGATGCGGATGACGGCGCACGCGACGGCCCCGGCGAATCCCGAGCGGAATCTCGCCGTGGCCGACCTGTTCTACGGGCGGACCGACGGCCGGCCGTTCGTCCTCGAGGACTACGCCTTTGCGAACCGGGGCCGCACGCCGAAAATCCGGGCATGGACCGACGGCGACCGCTTCGTCGTGCTGAGACCCTATACCCCTCGGGACGAGGACGCCGTCTGGGACCGCTTCTTCGAAATCACGACGAACGTCGTTCGCGGCCCGGTCTTCGCTCCCTAGCCATCGGCCAAGTCGGCAAGCCGCCGAGTCGCCAAGTCGCCTTTTGCGCCGTGGCGGGGTCCGCACCCCGCCACGCCATCCTTTTTTCCGCTTTACTTACATTCTTCGTTGAATAAAATTGCGCGCCAAATTGAGTAAAATAATCATCTCGCGCAAAGTCAAGGAGTTCCGATGTACGAAAGACCGCTCGTCCGGCAGATTGTGGCACGGCTGAAGGAGCCGCGCGGTTACGGCCGGACAGCCTCCTCGGGCTTCGCGGAGGATTTGTTCTTCAGCCGTTCCAGGAAATCCTTCGCCCACTGGTCGCCGCCTTCGGCCGCGCGGAGGAGCCACTTGCGCGCCGTTTCGGGGTCCTTCTCCACGCCGTATTCGCCCGTTCCGTAGAACTCCGCGAGCCAGCCCTGCGCCCGGGCGTCGCCCTTTTCGGCGCGGGCGGTCGCGTCCGCAAGGTCGTTGAATCCGTTCGACCACAGCGTGATCCGTCCCCTCGTTTCCGGCGGGAGCGCGAAGAGCTTCGCCGCGTCGGGCGGGGCGTCCGCCGACCAGCCGAGCCCGGCGAGCAGCGCGTCGACTTCGCCCGCGGGGATCGCGGGGTCGAGCGTCGCGCGCCAGGCGTCCGCGGCGGCGCGGAAGGCGGCGGCGGTTTCGCCGGAGGGATCGACGAGCGCCCGCCCCTGCGCGGCGAGCAGGCGCTGGAAGGGCGTCGCGCCGGGCGCCGCCGCGCGCGCCTTGAGCGCGTCGAGGACGGCGCGCGCCCGGTCGTCCCAGCCCCACCGCTTCTCCCCGACGGCGGTCGCCCACCGCAGCGCGAAGTCGTCCGCGCCGTCGCGCTCCGTCAGGTCGTAGAACACGCCCCACGCGCCCGCGTTCGGCGTGCGGAGGAGCGAGCCGTCCGCGAGCCCTTCCGCGACGAGCGCCAGCGCCCCGCGGACGCGCGGCCCCGCCGGCGCGTCGCGGTCCGGTCCGGCGGCGTGCGGCGCGAACAGTTCCGCGCGCACCCGCTCCGCGAGGTTCCCCGGCCGCGCGGCGGCGAGCGCGCGGACCGCGTCCTCCGTCGAGCCCTCCGGCCGCGGTGGCACGGCGTCCGGCGTCTCGTGCTCGGCGAAGAGGTCGATCCGCGCCTCCGCGTAGTCCCTCGGCGCCATCCATTCGATCCGTTCGAGCGCCCTTTTCGGGTACCGGCCCCCGTAGCCGTTCTCGATCGCCGAGCATAGCCAGTAGGCCGATTCGCGGAAATCCCGTTCCAAACCCCGCCAGCCGGAATAAAAGGCTCTACCCAGCCCGGCTTGTTTTTCGGCGTCGTCGCCGGCCAGCATCCGGAGGAAGCGCCGGGCCTCTGCGGGATTCTTCTCGACGCCGCAAAGCCCTTTGTAGTATATGTGCGCGAGATCGGATTGAGCGTTGACGTTTCCGTGTTCCGCGGCCTGGCGGAGCAGACGGAATCCCTCGTCGGGATCGAAGACGTTTCGGGCGCCCCCGACAAGGGCGCGGCCGACCTTGAACTGTTCGTCCGGAGTCAGCGTATCGCGCTCCCGCAGTTCCTTCAGTTCGCGGTCTCCGTCCAGCAAATCGCGGACGCTGCGTCCGAAGACGGGATCGTCGGGCGAAACGGCGCGCGCCTTTTCCCGCCACGACCGCGCCGCTTCCAAGTCTCTCGTCCCGCCTGCCTCGGTCGTGTAGAACTGCGCGAGGTTGTCCATCGCGGCGGGGTTGCCCGCCTCGGCGGACTTGAGATACCAGACAAGGGCTTCCTTTTCGTCCGGCTCGATGCCGATGCCGAACTGGTAGCAGCGTCCGACGCTGTTCTGGGCGAACGCCCGCGCTTGCTCTGTATCGCTTTCGGCGGCCTTGCGATACCACCGCAGCGCCTCGGCGCCGTCCTTCTCCACGCCCGTTCCCTCCTCGTACATCGTTCCGAGCGTGAACCACGCGATGGGCAGGTCGTGGTCGGCGGCCTTCTTCATCCACTCGAACGCGGCGGCGGAGTCCTTGTCCATTCCTCCTTTGCCGCTTTGGTAGGCGCAGGCAAGATTGATTTCGCCGTAGGGATTGCCCTGTTCGGCGGACTTGCGATACCACGCGACGGCCTCTTCTTCGTTCTCCTCCACGCCTTTTCCGTCGTCGAGCATCGTGCCGAATTCGCTTTGGGCTTGGGCGTGTCCCTGCTCGGCGGCCTTGCGGAGCCACGCCGCGGCCCGGGCGTAGTCCTGCTTGACGCCGCTACGCTCGTCGCCGTACCGGTAGCACTGTCCAACCTTGAACTGCGCCTCGGCGTCGCCCGCTTCGGCGCGGGCGAGGAGGGAGCCGAAGGATTCCGCGCGGGGCGGGAAGAGCGCGCAGCCGCCGGCGAGGAGCGCGGCGAGCGCGAGGAGGGGGAGGAGTCTTTTCATTCGTTTTCCTTTCCGCGGGGCGCGGCGGCCGCGGCGTGCGGCCGGGCGCTCCCACGGAAAAGGAATATGGCAGAACGCGCAAGGGAAAACAACCCCTCCGGGACGAATTCACGGAACCTTCACGGAAGATTCACGCGGACGGGAAACCCACGCCCGCGCGGCGCGTCGCGCCGCGCGGCGGGGCGGTCACGGGCGGGGAATGTCAGGGAGCGAGGCGAGGATGGTGCGCAGGGCGCGGGGCATCGCGGCCTGGTAGACGTCCGGTCCGGCGTTTTCGAACATCAGGACGTTGGACTCGGCGCAGTCCTCCCACGCGATGCGGCCGTCGGGCGCGCAGTCGACTCGGACCGGGCGGTAGCGGAAGATCCCGCCGGGCGCGGCGGCGTCCTGGAGCGAGCCGTCGGGCGCGACACCCAGGCCGGCGGAGACGAGGAAGCCGGGCGTGCTCCACATTTCGCGGTCGTCGCCCGTCCACGAGGCGAGCAGCGCTTCGTCCACGGGGCCCCGCAGGTAGGAGAGCCACCCTTGGTCGAAGACGGGGCCCATCATGAAGTCGAGGTAGTTCTTCACCGCGTCGGAGAGCGCCGGGACGATCTCGCGCTGGCGCACGAGGTAGTAGTTGGCGCGGGCGGAGCAGGCATAGGGGCCGCCGGGGCGCAGCACGTCGAAGCACGGCGCCCAGCACACCTCGCACGGCGCGCGGAAGAGCTGCGAGTAGGCCCACGGCTCGAGCGAGACGTTGTATTCGAGCGGCTCTTGGGCCGCCCACGTGCCGGCGTTGAGGAAGATGCGGGCCTTGCGCTCGAAGAGTTCCGGCGCGGCGCGCAGGGCGACGAGCACGTCCTTGCACGAGCCGCACACGTGGATGTCGACCGGACCGGGCGCGTCCTGCAGCGTTTCGAGCACGAGCCGCACGTAGCCGCCCGCCGGCGCGGCGAGCGCGGCGCGCAGGTCGTCCTCGCCGCGCACGCGGCGGCGCGAGCCGACCGCGACGGGAACCGCCATTCCGCAGAGGTAGTTGAGCTGCGCGACGGCCTGGACCGCCGGATCGCCGAAATGGAAGTAGGAGCCGTCCTCCTTGAGCGCGCGGTCGTCGTCGCACAGCACGCCGGCGAAGCGCACGCGGCCCTGGCGGGCGAGCGCGAACATCGTCGCCAGGTTCCAGTGGTCGTTGGGATCGGCGTGCCGGTGGTAGAGGTCGGTGGAGAGCAGGACCGTTCTCGCCTGCACGGCCCGCGAGGCGCCGTCGATCCAGCCGCGTTCCTCGCCCGACTTCCAGCCGCGTTCCAGTTCGGAGGCGAGCCAGCCGGACGCCTCTCTCCGTTCGTAGTCCGCGATGTCCAGCAGGACGTAGCGGCCGCGGCCGTTCTTCGCGAGGAACACGGGGACGCCCATGTCCACGTCCTGGAGAATGGTGTTGTAGTTGCGCAAATCGGAAACGGGCTTGATGACGGGCATGGTGGACTCCTTTCGCTTGTCCGTCGCCGTATTATGCACGATTTTCGTAAAATGCAACGACGATATTTTCGAATTTACGAATGTCGGCATTCGGCAGACATCCGCCGAACTGGCGCGCGGCAATCGATCCGTGGGCCGATCCGCAACGGCCGCGGCGGCGGCAGACCGGTGCGCGCCGCGCGCGGTTGCCGGACTACCTGGCGCGGACGGTCACGAGCTGCCACGGCAGGAAGTCGAGCCGGGCGACGCCGCCCTTGAGCGGGAGCGCCTTGCCCGAGACGGGGAGCATGGCCGCCTTGGCGCCGGGAAGCTTCACCTGGACGCCCTTCTTCGGCGCCGCGCCCGTGTGGACGAGCGCGTAGTATTTGCCGGCGGGGCCGGCGTCGATGGCGCGGACGACGACGTCCTTGTCGGAAGCCGCTCCCGGGACGATCTTCGAGGGCAGCGCCGGCAGCGCGAGGAAGTTGAGGTTGAACTCGCGCACCGGCCCGGGGAAGCCGCGGGTGAAGTTCGAGCCCATCTGGTAGCCGAGGTTCACGGGGTCGCCGTTGGCCATCGCGGTCACCTCGGAGAGCATGCAGGCGCGTCCGGCGCGCTCCCAGTCGGCCATCGCGTAGCCGGTCTTCTCGAGCGTCCCCTCGTTGAGGTCGTAGTGCCGGATGGCCGTCTCGGTGCCGTTCGCGTTGCGGTAGGCGGCGAAGCAGCCGGGGTCCGTGACGGTGAAGAGCGCGTGGAACGGAAGCGCGAGCCAGACGTTCTTCAGGTTCTGGTAGTGCTCGGGGTCGCCGCCGGGATTGGCGTGCTGCCATTCGAACTGGCCCCAGGTCCAGGCCGGCGTCTTGAGCTGCTTGAGGAAGAGGTGGTCGGAAAGGATCCGCGGGTCCGCGAGGTCCGTGAAATCCTTGCCGGGGAGCCGCTCCTTCCAGCCCTCGACGTCGTCCGTCACCATGCCCTTCGTGTCGGCAAGGCCCTGCCCGGCTTCGGTGGCGTCGTTGTCGAGGAGGACGATCGCGTTCTTGACGCCGTTGTCCTCGAGATAGTTGCGGACCTTTTCGCAGAACTCGGCGCGCTTCCTGCCCCACCAGGCGATGTATTTGTCGTAGAGCGCGCGGTTGTTCTGCAGGTCGGCGCGCGAGGGCGTCGCGCCGCCGTTCTCCTCCCGGCCGAAGCGGGCGCGCGTGGCGTCGCCGAAGCCAACGGCCCACTGGCCGGGGCGCGGGCGGAACCAGGCGCCGGCGAAGCCGCCCTTGGCGACCTGGTCCTTGTAGCGCAGGATCGTCCCCTCGAGCACGTAGCAGAGGTCCTCGAACGTGTCCGGGTCGGTGATGTCCACGCGGGCCTTGCCCTCCGACCAGGTGATGTGCGTGTAGTTGGGCTGGCCGCCCAGCGTCTCGGCGCGCTTCTCCGGGCCGAGCGAGCCGGGGACGGCGCCGATGCCGCCCGCGTATTCGTAGTAGGGCAGGATCTCGAGGCCGTATTCGTCGACGACGAGCGGGACGAGGCGCGCCCAGAGGTCGGAGAGCGAGCCGTTGGTGCCCCACATCCAGCGCCAGGACTTGGCGCCGGGCTGGCCGGCCTTCCAGTTGGGGTCCCAGTGCTGGTTGTGGCCGAACTCGAGCATGTCCTTCACGAACGTGTTCTGGCCGAAGATCTTCATCGCGCGGCACTTCTGCTCCCACCACATCGTGCCGGCGCCGTGGGCGCCGCCGGGGCAGATGTTGTCGTCCGCCGCGGCGTTGTCGCTCATCTCCTCGCGCCAGAAGATGCGGCGGCGCGGCAGCGGCGCCGGCGGGTATGGGATGTCCGCCCACGCGGCCTTCTCGTCGTCGATCCTGCAGAGCAGGATACGGGAGACGGCGATGCCGGCCGACGCGGGATTCCACGGCTTCTTGTATTGGGAAATCACGAGATCGAAGCCGTCCGTCGCGATGTCGAGCTTTTCGTTGCCGTCGCGGACGAAGGCCTTCGAGCCGAGGAACGTGAGGCTCGACCACGTCTGGAACTTGCCGCTCTGCGGGATCTTGAGCGACTCGGGGTTGTGGGCGACGATGGGCCCCTCGAAGGCGTCGCCCGTCGCGGCGCCGGTGTAGAACGAGCGGCGCGAGTCGTTGCCGTAGTTGCGGACGTGGAACGCGCGAGGCAGGTCGTCCGGATACTCGATCACGACGACGTAGGCGCCGTCCGGCTCGAGGTTCTTGCCCTCGCCGAGGCGCCAGTCGAGGAAGGAGGAGGAGCCCGGCTGCACGTCGAGGACGCGGCAGGGTTTGCCGAGAATCGTCTCGACGCGGCTCGCGCCGGCGGGGTGGTCCAGGAAGCGGTGGTCGTCCCGGGAGCAGTCGATCGAGTCGACGATCGTGCATTCCCCGTAGACGGGGAGCGTGATGGCGTGCACGGGCGCGGCGGAGAGCGCGGCGGCGAGGACGGAAAGGGCGGGAATGCGGTTCATGGGGTTCGACGGTTATCGGGTTCGAAAGTTCGCAGGTTCGAAAGTTCGCAGGTTCGAAGTCGGGCGCCGGGCGGGCGCGTTCATCGGACGACGATCACGGTGGGGTCCGACAGCAGGCCGTAGAGCTCGATTTCCTGAAAGCCGACGTAGCCCGCGTCCGGCCCGAGCCCGGTCACGTCCAGCTTGTACCACGAATACGGGCCGGGCGAATCGACCTCGCAGAGGGTCTTCTCCCCGGCGCCCCAGGCCGCCGCCCGGGAATCCGAATCCACTTCCGTCCAGGTCGCGCCGCCGTCGTTGGAGCCGAGGAGCCTCCAGCCCAGCGGCGAGCGGTTGCGAAGGGCGTCCGCCGCCAGGCCCATGAGCGCGTAGCCGTCCACCCGGGCCTTGCGGTCGAAGCGGTAGACGATCCAGGAGCGGGGGCTCGCGGCCTGCGGGACGGCCGTCCACGCGCCGTCGAGCGTCGAAACGTCGCCGTCGAACGCCTTGGAGCCGACGTAGCGGCGCCCGGCTCCGTTGTCGTAGCTCAGCAGGCACAGGACGCGGCACTCCGCCGCGTCGTAGAGCTGCAGCTCGGAGAACCCGACGTAGCCTTCGCCGCCCGTGCCGCCGTCACCCGCTCCGGGGCCGTCGAGAACGAACCGCCAGTAGCGCCACGCGCGTTCGTTCGGAAAGCCGAACGGCCGCCACTCCATGGGCTTCCAGGCCGGCTGCCCGACGACGCGGTGCAGCGTCGTCCACGCGACGCCGTCGTCGGAGGCGAGAATGCGCCACGACGCCGCGCATCGCTTGGCGGTGTAGGCCTGCTGGTCGGGCAGCGAGCGGATCGTGCAGGCGCTCGCGGCGAACGGTTCGGGCGCCTCGATCTGCACCCACGCGATCCCCGTGGCGTTGGCCGCCATGTCCTCCTGCGAATAGAGCTGGATCTCCGTGAGGCCGACGTAGTCCGAGCCGCCGTCCCCGGTGATCGAGAAGCGGACCGTCGCGAAGGAGCCGCCCCCGGGCAGCTCGAAGAGCCGCTCCTCGCCGAGAGCCCAGACGGGCTGGCCCGAGACCTCGCCGAGAAGCGTCCAGGTTTCGCCGCCGTCGTTCGAGCCCTCGACGCGCCAGGCGCGCGGCGCGCGGTCCGCCGTGCCCGTGACGACGTTCTTGAACCCGTAGCCGCCGACGGCGTGCGGCCCGTCGGAGAAGGTCCACTGGACCCACGCCTTCACCTCGCCGGGCTGGATCGAGGCGAGCCAGCGGCCGTTGCCCGTCGTGACGTCGCCGTCGAACGCTCCGGCCGCCGTGAACGTGTTGTGCGTGGCGGAGCCGGCGACGGTTCCGGGAAACCCGTCCGTGAGGTCCGGCATCGTGCCGAACACGGTCGGGATCGCGAGCCATCGGCCGGCCGAACTCGAAACGTCGCCGTCAAACAGGCGCTCCCCGGTGAACGTCGAGTAGGAGGCGGACGCGGTCACGGTGCAGCCCGAGAGGTCCGCCCTCGTCTTCTCGAAGTCGTCGAGCGCCGGGTCGAGCGTCCCGGTGATGTCCTGGCGTCCGTCGAAGAGAACCGAGTCCGTGGGACCGGCCGGCGCCGGAACGGAGAGCGCCGACAGCGCCGCGAGAGCGGCCAACACGGAACGGAGCGAACGGTCTTTCATGGGCGTTGCCTTCTTGTGGCGGGGTCCGGGGCGCGAATCCGCCGCGCCCGACGAAAAGCGATTCTCGCAGAAACCGCCGACCGCCGCAAGGGTGATTTTTTTCTTGTCGGGGTGAGTTTCAAGTTGAAATGCGCCGGGC
>JAFTHC010000026.1 GCA_017457625.1 Kiritimatiellia bacterium | reverse complement strand
GCCGCCGCGCCGCGGCCGCCGCCGCCGCGTTCCTGCTCGCCTCCCTCTTCGCCGCCGGCGCGTGCCTGCGCGACTGGCGCGCCGCCGCCGCGGAGCGGGACGCGCTGCTCGACGCGCGCGACGACGCGCTCCTGGAAATCGCGGGCCGCCGCATCGCCGCGCGCGGGGAAGCCGCCGTCGCCGAAGCGCGCCGCGCCGCCGCGGAGCGGCGCGACGAGGCGCCCTTCGCGCCGTCCGTCTCCCCCGCGCTGCCGGCCGTCCTGCGCGCCGCCGCGGACCGCGGCGTGCTGCTCGCGCACCTCGAACTGACGCGAGCCGGGCTTTCCGCGTCCGGCACGGCGCCGGACGCGGCGGCGGCCGGTGCGTTTCTCGCGGACGTCCGCGCGGCGGGCGTTCGCACGGCGCCGGACGAAGCGCCCGCGCCGGCCGGCGCGGGCCGCGTCTCGTTCCTCGCCGTCCCGCGCTAGCGGCGCTTGCGGGCGGGCTTCTCCGCGGGCTCGGCCGGGGCGCCGGGCGCGGGGATCGCGTCGAGCGTCCAGGTTTCGACGCAGCGCGCCGGGCCGCGCGTGAGCCACGCCCCGCGCGTGAAGTCCGGCATCGCCTGCGGCGCGCCCCCCATCGCGATCGACTGCTCGGAAAGGACCGTGATCGCCATCCACGTGGCGGCGTCGTAGCAGTCCAGCGGCGGCTCCGTGCCGGTCTGGACGCTCTCGATCCACGCGCGCTCCACGAGCCAGTCCATGCCGCCGTGGCCGCCCACGACGAGCTGCCGCTCCATCTCCTCGTAGGCCGTCCAGAGCGGGTGCGCGTATTGCTTGAGGTAGGGTTCGGCGCTTTCGAAGGAATGCATCCAGTCGTTCTTGTCGACCTTGGTGCTGCCCTCCAGGTAGATGAGGTTTCCGTCCTCCTGCCAGAGGCCGTTCACGCCCTGGATGCGGCCGCCGCGCGAATACGGGCGCGGCAGCGTGCAGTCGTGCGTGAGCAGGATCGTCTCGCCGTTGGCGCACTTGAGCATCGAGGTGACGACGTCCCCCTGCGCGACGGCGCGGCCCGCGAGGTCGGGGCGGTTCTTCTCCAGCCACGCGTGCAGGCCGCGCGCCTTCGACGCCATCGCCGAGAGCGTCAGGATGCGGTTGCCGCGGTTGATTCCGAGATACTTGGCGATCGGGCCCATCTCGTGCGTCGGGTAGAGCTCGCCGTTGCGGAGGAAGAAGTGCGGCTGGCGGTAGTGGTGCGTGCGGTCGCCGTTGCCGACCTCGTCGCGCAGGTCGTGCTCGTAGGCGCCCTGGCAGTGCACGATCTCGCCGAAGACGCCCTGCTTGACCATGTTGAGCAGCGCCATCTCGCGGCGGTCGTAGCAGCAGTTCTCCATCGGCATCACGGGCATGCCCGTGCGCTCGCTCGTGCGGCACAGCTCGTAGCACTCCTCCAGCGACTGGCCGGCGCCGATCTCCATGCACACGGGGAAGCCCGCGAGCATCGCGTCCATCGCGATGCGCATGTGCGTCTCCCACGACGTGAAGACGCACACCGCGTCCAGGTCCTTGCGCGAAAGGACGTCCTCGTGGCGCAGCGTGCCGGCCGGCTTCTTCTGCTTGGGGTAGAGGGCGTGTTTGCCGGTCCACAGGTCCTCGAAGGCCTTGTCCAGGTTCGCCTGCCAGTTGTCGCAGATCGCGACGATTTTCACGTCGGGCATCGCGGCCAGGCGCCGCACGTGGTCGCGGCCGCGGCCGCCCAGTCCGATCACGCCCAGGCGGACGGTCGGCCCCTTCATCCGGAGATCGATCATGGTGTCTTGTTTCCTGCGTTGGAAAGGGTTTCGAAAACGAGCCGCGCGCGGACGCGGCCGACCGGGCGGGCCGGGTCGATTTCGGCGGCGGCCAGCTTGTGGCCCGCGGCCTCGGCTTCCG
>JAFTHC010000166.1 GCA_017457625.1 Kiritimatiellia bacterium | reverse complement strand
GCGCCGCGCGCAAGGGCGCTTGCATTTGTCCGCCGCCGCGCCTATACTGGCCGGCATGACGATCCTCGTGGTCCACAACCGCTACCGCGTGCGCGGCGGAGAAGACGGCGTTTTCGAGACGGAGTGCCGCCTGCTCGAAGAGGCTGGGCACCGGGTCGTCAAGTACGAGAAGACGAATTGCGACATCCCCGATCGCGGCGGCCGCATCGGACTCGCGCTCCGCACGATCTGGAATCCGCGGACCTACCGCGAGATCCGGTCGATCATCCGAGCGGAGAAGCCGGACGTGATGCACTGCCACAACACGTTTCCGCTGATCTCGCCGTCGGTCTACTGGGCGGCTTCGCGCGAGGGCGTGCCGGTGGTGCAGACGCTCCACAACTACCGCTTCGCGTGCCTGAACGGCTACCTCTTCCGCGAGGGGGCGGTCTGCGAGAAATGCCTCGGCCGCACGCCGTGGTGCGGCCTGCGCCGCCGCTGCTACCGCGGCTCGTTCGGCGGCTCGCTCGCGCTCTTCGCGACGCTCGCCGTCCACCGGCTGCTCGGAACCTTTCGCCGCAAGGTCGCGCGCTACGTCGCGCTCACGGACTTCGCGCGCGACAAGTTCGTCGCCGCCGGGCTTCCGGCCGGGAAGATCGTCGTGAAGCCCAACGCGTTCGCACCGCAAACATGCGGGCTTCCGGCGAACGGAAAAACGGCGGGGGCGGTTCTTCGCGTCCTTTACGTGGGTCGTCTTTCGCCCGAAAAAGGCGTGGATGTCCTGCTCCGGGCGTGGGCGCTGCTGGCCGGGGAAAGCCCGGGCGCGCCCGGATCGGCGCCGCCGCGCCCCGGTCCCGCCCTGACTTGCGCGATCGTCGGCGACGGTCCCGAACGCGCCGCGCTCGAAGCGCTCGCCGCCGAGCTCGGCGTCGCGGATTCCGTCCGCTTCCTCGGCGCGCTCCCGCGCGAGGCGGCGCTCGCGGAGCTCGCGTCCGCGTCGCTGCTCGCGTTTCCGTCGATGTGGTACGAGCAGTTCGCGGTGACGCCGCTCGAAGCGATGGCGCTCGGCGTGCCCGTGCTGGCGTCGGACGTCGCGCGGGCCGGGACGATGCTCGAAGACGGCGTCACGGGCCGCTTCTTCCGCGCGGGCGACCCGGCCGCCCTCGCCGCCGCGCTGCGCGGACTTCTCGCGGACCCCGCCACGCTGCGCCGCATGGGCGAAGCGGCGCGCGCGGCGTTCGAGGCATCGGACTGCGTGCCGGCGCGCAACCTCGCGCGGTTGCTGGAAATCTACGCGTCGGCCGGGGCGGCCGCGCGCTGAACGGGCGCGCGCTTGCGCGAAGCGAGCATCCGCCGGAGGAACTGCACGGGACCGGCGCGGCGCCCGGCGGGCGCGAGCGGCGCTTCGCGCAGGACGGCCATGAGCGGGCCGAGGAGCGGGCCGGAGAGGTCGAACGGTTCGTCCGCCAGGTCGGCCCACTGGCCGGCGCGCGTCTGTTCGAAGGCGGGAGGCAGCGGGTCGGAGCCGTGCAGGACGCGCCGCCCGAGCGTGGCCGCCACGGCCATCGGGCCGGGCGTGGGCCAGAACGAGGGCCGCAGCGACGTGTCGCCGAGCGGCAGCTCTTCGGCGGGGAAGCGGCGCAGCAGCGCGTCGACGACGCGCGCGCGGGCGCCGAGCCATTTGCCGACGCCCCAGGCCAGGACGGGCAGGGCGTCCGCGCGGCGGGCGCGCTCGACGGCCTCGGCGGCGGCGATGCCGTCCGGGAACGTCTCGCGCGTGCCGAGGGCGAGGATCTCGACGCGTTCGGCGCAGGCGATCTGGCGCCCCGCCACGATCGCGACGGGCGGCCCGCCGCGATCGCCGCGCAGCAGCAGCGCGGCGTTCTCGCGGCGCGCCGCCACGACGCCGCGCGGCAGGGCGGCGCCGCCGGCGGCGAGGCGCGCGAACTCGTCCTGGCCGGCGCGCTCGACGAGGAACATCGCGCCGAGTCCCGCGCCGGCGCGCGCGGCGCGGCGGCGGAACGCGTCGAACGTCCGCGCGAAGTCGTGCGCGGGGTAGAGGTGGACGTGCGTGTCGAGGAGGATGCGTGGCATGCGCGCGATTCTAGCACAGGGCGGGCGGAAGGGAAAGCGCGCCCCGCGTTCAGGGTGTATTCGGTCAGGGTTGGGGGTGGTCGCATGGGGCGGGGCATGCGCACGGTCTCATGCACCGCACTTGGAGGCGTAGCCGAAAATGCCGGGCCGGCGCGTTCGGGGCGCCCGCGCGGCGGCCTCGCGGCGCTCGTCGGCGCGGCGGCGTGCAGGCCGCCTGCGCCTCCTCCCGCTCGCGATT
>JAFTHC010000165.1 GCA_017457625.1 Kiritimatiellia bacterium | reverse complement strand
TGATGTTGCTCAACTTGATAAGTGTGGCCCTTCAGGCCACACTTGCAGATGCCCGCCGGCACGGCGGGCATCTGCTCCCAGCGCGGCTTTGCGAGCCCGCCTTTGCGGTGTATGTAGGCGCCGGCGCCGCCGCCACAGGCCGCTGCGGCCCGCGCGAGCGCCTCGCCCATGCCATGCCAGGCGTCGTAGCGCGAAATTTCCGGCGCGCATTCGCGCGAGACCACCAGCAACCGCCCTGCGGCGAAAGCCGCGGTTTCCTCGACCTTGGGGCGGTACACCATCTTCAGCGGATCGGGCAGCGCCTTGATGCAGGGCAGCCCTTCCGCTTCCAGCGCGCTCCATGCGGCCTGCTCGCCAGGCGAGATGAAGGTGCTGGCAATCACCCAGCCGCTGCGCGCCGCCTTCAGCAGCCGCGCGACCACGCCGGCGTGGTCGCCGGCTCCAAGCGATCGCGAAATGCTGACCGCCGCGATTTTTCGCTCCGGCGCAAGCAGCTCCAAGTTGCCGGCGGCAGTCCACCATTCTTCGTCGGGGAATCGCGGGGAAGAGAGCGGCTCGTTCACCTTGAGCGGTGCGTCCGGGCCGTGCATGAGCGTGTACTTCAGCGGATTGCAGCCGATGTAGGCATCGACTTTTCCGTTGATGAACCGCGACACGCAGATGCGGTCGTGGTAGCCCTCTTCCCACTCGATGTCGCAACCGAGCCTTGCGGCGTGCACACGCGCCCAGCGCTTGACATTGCCCACGAACTGCCCCACGAGCCGCAGCGGCTCCGCCTCGGAGGTTGATGCCAGCACCAGGCGAAGATGCACATGGTCGGGCATGACGACGCTGGAGACGGCGCGGACGGCCGCGCCGGGCCTTCGGTTTTCCGCCTCGATGGTTTGGGCGGCGGACTGCCCGGCTGCGGAGAGCGCCACTTTGTCGCCCTCGACGCGGCCGAAGACCGGGCGCCGCCCCTTGACGGCGAATGTCACGAAAAGCGATGCGCCGCGATTGTAATCGTAGCCGTGAAAGCGCCGGTAGTGCTTGATCGGGCGCTTGTCGGCGCGGCCCGAGCGTCCTGAAGGGCCTCCCTGCTCATGTTGGGCCGGAGCGCTCTTGTCGGGTTGTGTTGCGAAGGCGTTGGGCATGGCTTCAACCTGATCAGTGCGGCACTTCATGCCGCACTGCAAAAAACAGGGCGTTTTTCCCGCCGTGTGGCACCGTGATCGTGGCGGTGCCGTCGGCGTTCACCACGATCGTGCAGGCATCGCCGCCCAGCGGCCGGGTCTCAGGATCGTCGAGGAGAGCCAAGTCGCCCACCGCCAAGACTTGCATTGTCTCGCCCATCGTCGCCATCCACCCTTCAGGCTCGGCCGAGACGACAAGCGTCACCACGTCTTCCGCGACTTCGATCGCGTCTATCCGCAGCGCGTCCGGCGCGGCGTATTCGACTTTCTCGGCAATGTTCGCGGCGGAGGAATCCAGGACGACGGCCTTGTAGCGCTGCCCGTTGGCCGTGAAATGCGTCGTTTCCCCGTCGTAGGTGGCCTTGAGGTAGAGGTAGACCCTGCCTTCGGAGGTGGCGACGATGTTCGAGGCGTTGTAGTAGTCGGGAAGTCCCGTGAACTCGACGGGCGCGCCGGGCTCTAGATCGGGGACTTCGACGCAGCCGGCCCAGTCGCCCTGCGGCGTCGTCGCGCCGGAGACGGCCAGCACATGCTTTCCGTAGCCGGAATGCCGGCCGGTGTAGATGTTGCCGCCGGCGACGACCGGAGCGTCGATGCCGCTCACGGTGTCCAGCGCGCCGCTGAACGCGAAGATGTTGCCGCCGGTGATCGTGATGCCGTGCGTTGCATACATCCCGTCGCTGGCGCCGATGGCGGGGCAACCCCAGTAGTTGTCCGCCGTGCCGCCCTGGGCGTTAAGCCAACCGTCGCCGCCGATTTCGAGATTCGAGACGTCGGGCACTTCGAGCGCGGCGCAGTATTTCCCGGACTGGAGCGTGTTCGTGCCGGTGAACCACACGCGCGCCGCCACGTTCGACGCGACGGCGAACGGCGTCGCGCGGCTCGCCGTCGCCTTGAGGCAGAGGTTGGAGATCGCGACCGCGGCGTCAGCCAGGACGCGGACGCGCACCTTGCCCTTAACGTTCGTGCCGTCGAGGACATACGGGCCTTCGGAGGAAAGCGAGAGAACGGCGTTCGCCAGGTCGTAGTTCCACCCTTCGCCCCGCAGCGTCCCGGCGTCGTCGCCGTTCACGCGGACGCCCGTCACGCGGTGCGCCACGGCGGGGGCGCCGGAGACGGCGGCCGCCCAGGGCCAGCCGTCGGCGTCGAAGGCCCAGTTGCCGTCGGGCAGATACACGAAGGCGTCGCCGGAGGCATCCGCCGTCACCGAACTCGCGCGCGGCTCAAGCCCAGTTATCGCAACGGTCGCCCCGGCTTCCAGCCGCGGCAGCGTGATGCGCCATGCCGTCGCAGACCCCTCCTTGCGGCTGTCAGGAGGATTGGACTCCCCACTGGCGGCGTCGAACACGTTGTTGGTCGTGCCGCCGGCGTTGAAATACGCGCCGTTGACGCTCAACACGCGCACGACGTTCGCCGACGGGAGCCACAGACAGATGGAACCTGTGCCGTCCGCAACGACATCGTCCATGCCGTAGCCAGAAGGAATGTCCGGCGAAACGATGTCCGCCTCAGCCCCTGCGGTGAGGTTTGTAACGAGCACGTAGCGCAGCACCGTGCCGTCGGCGTCCACTGGGTTCGGCGCGTAGGCGTCGTTCGCGCCGTGGACGCTGCCGCCGGTGATCTCGATTGCCCTTGCGTAGTTGACGCCGGTGACTGAGACCGAGTTGTTGGCGCTCTGCACGATGTCGCCGCCTTGGCCGATGCCGCCGCCGTGCGTGGCGAGGACCGTGCCGCCGGATATTTTCACGGCGCCGTCGGGAATGGTGAGCTTCCCCTTTCCGGCGCCGATGCCAGCGGCTCCGGCGCCGCCGGTGGCCGTGACGAAGCCCCCCGAAATCACGATGTTGTCCGCCGTCAAGTTGGACGAGACTCCTCCGCCGATTCCGGCGGCTTCGTCGCCGCCGGTCGCCGTGACGGCGCCGCTTTCGATGCGGATTTTGCCGGGCTTGGCTATACCGCCCGCCGAGCCGATGCCCGCTGCGTTCTTGCCGCCTCGCGCGACAAGCGTTGAAGGTTGAAGGTTGGAAGGTTGAAGGTTGCCCGAACTTTCAACGTTCAAACCTTTTACTTTCAACGTCGCAGTAGATGCGACTTCGATGCCCGCCGAATACTGGCCGGCGGCCGAAACGACATTTGAGCCGGAAAGCGTCAGCGTGACGTCGCGCTCGAACTTCACCGTGGAGGCGTCCTTCGCCGCCGCGGCGAGCGTGAGGTTCTTGAACGTGACGGCGGAGGCGCCGGAATCCGACGGCACGGCGATGCGGAAGTCGCCGTTCGTGGAAAGGCCCTGCACCTCGGCGTTGGCCGTCAGCGTCAGCACGCCGGTCGATTTCACATAGCGCCAGGCGGAGCCGGAATGGTCGGCGTCGCTCGCCACGATGTCGCCGTTGACGGCGAGGAAGCCGGCGACCGTGGGCGTCCCGTCGTCGCCGATGACGAACGAGAACATGTATTCGTTGCCGCTCTCCATCGTCACCTTGGCGACGAAGCCCTTGCCGTCCGTCGCGGGCAGCCATACGCGCAGATTGCCGCTGGCGTCGGTCCACATGTCGTTCGTGCCGTAGGAGTAGCTTGAAAGCGCGCCGTAGAGCGTGAGCGACGTCACCTTGCGCTCCGCCTCGCCGACTGCAAGATCGACCGGGAATACGGCCTTCGAGGCGGCGTTGGTCGCTGCTGGCGAAATATCGTCCTTGTCCGAATAGATCGCGCCGCCGGTGATAGTGACGGATGAAGCGGCGCTGTTCGCGCTTGAGCCGATGGCGCAAGCCGAATCGTTTGCAGTGCGGGCATGGATTGTGCCGCCGGTGATTCTGACCGCACCGCATGTCACATAGTCTGCGGCGCCTATGCCGGAAGCCTTCTGGCTGGAGGCCGTGACAATGCCGCCTGTGATATCGACTGAAATTGCAGACGAGGAGCCGGAGTTTGGCGAGTCGCCTGCGCCGATGCCTGCGGCGTAGTTGACCGCCTTCGCCGTCACCGCACCGCCGGAAATCTTGATGTTCCCGCCATCGCCATCGCGCCCGCCGCCGATTCCGGCGGCCCTGTTGCCGCCCGTGGCGACGACGGTGCCGCCGGAAATCGTGACACCCGTGAACGAGCCGAAGTTTCCGCCGCCGATGCCCGCGCCATATTCGCCGCCCGTCGCCGTGACCTCGCCGCCGGAGATCGCAATTGTGCCGAAACTGCCACTCTTGCCGCCGCCGATGCCAGCGGCGTATTCCCCGCCTGTCGCCACGATCGTGCCGCCCCGAATGTTCAGGATGCCGGTTGCCGAAGTGTTTTCGGTCTTGCCGCCGATGGCGGGCGCGTTATAGCCGCCTGTCGCCGTCAGAGTGCCGCCGCACTCGCCAATCGTGAGGCTGCTGTTGGGGCAGACGTATATCGCCGGGTAGTTCCTGGCGCCGTATAGCGTGTTTCCTTCCTCGAAAAGCAATGTGCAGCCCGTCCCCTCCTTGGTCTCGAACGGCGGACGGTTCTCGTTGGCGCTCGCGTTGATTACGAGGTTGGACATCACGACCGTGCAGGTGTTGAGCGCATAGAGGCTGAACTCGCCGACCGAATCGTTGCCCG
>JAFTHC010000164.1 GCA_017457625.1 Kiritimatiellia bacterium | reverse complement strand
GTCGGATCCGCGGGCTTCTCGACGTCCGCGGCGAGCGTGCCGTAGTCGTATTCGGTCTCGGCCTTGAGGACGGTCTCGCCGTCCTCGTCGACGAATTTCACCTTGTAGCGGTTCACCGTGTAGGTCACGTCGACCGTGACGGGCGCGGCGCCCATCGTGCCGGAGACGACGGTCCTGTCGGCCGTGTAGCCGGTGACGGCCGGCGAATCGACCGAGTAGGCCGTGTCGTAGACGACGTTCGAGGTGAACGCCGTCGCGGCCACGCCGCCCGTGGCGTAGAGGTAGTTCACCGTCAGCAGGTAGTCGTTGATCGTCCACGAGGCGACGTTGGTGACGGCGCCGAGCGTGTCGGCCGGGATCGAGGTCACGCGCTGGTCGGCGCTCACGTTGTTCGTCCAGCCGGCGAAGGTGTAGCCCTCGCGCGTGGCCGCGGCGAGCGCGACGGGCAGCGTCTCGACGGTGTATTCGTTGGTGTTGGCCGCGGCGTTCGCGCCGCCGTTCAGCACGTATTCGATCGGGTAGACGATCGCGGCGAGCGCGTAGTTGGTGACGGCGCCCTCGCCCGCGGTGGCCGCGACGTCGTAGCCGGCGAGGCCGGAGACGGCGGGCGTGTCGTTCGTGAACGAGCCCTTCGCGTAGTCGACGACGAACGCCTCGGACTTGGCGCCGAGGGAGACGGGCGCGTCGAGGCCGACGCCCTTCTTCAGGAGCGCGAGCGTCTTCGCCGGGTCCTTGTCCTGGGCCGCGAGGGCGTCTGCGATCTCGACGTAGGGCGTGTCGCCCACCGCGGCGGCGTAGGAGACGTCGTATTCGGCGACGACGTCGTCCGTGACCATGTCCTTGCTCGCGAAGGAGATCGAGGAGAGGGACTTCGTGGTCGCGGCGAGCGGGAGGGCGTAGACGTCGTCCCCGCCGTCGACCGCCTGGTAGAGCGCGACGCCGTCGATGTAGTAGCGGGCGGTCGGGGTGTCGGCCGCGAGGTCGTAGACCGCGAGGTAGTCGTGCTCGCCCTCCGCCGGCGCGACGCCGGCAAGCTTGGTCCACGCGCCGTTTCCGAACGCGTAGTAGGCCGGGGCGGTGTCGGTCTCGAGCTGGAGGACGGCGAAGCCGACCTTGGCGGAGCCGGTGGCGGGCGTCTGCGGCAGGCCGCCGGCGGGCACCTGGATCTTCGTGTGGACGCGGACCATCTCGCCCTCGGGCGAGGCCGACTCGGCCTCGTAGGCGACCGTGGCGTCGGACGCGTCGGAGAGGTCCTCGAAGTCGTCGGCCGTGGCGGTGAACCAGGACGTCTCGGGCTTCACGTAGAACTTGCCGGCGTTGGAGGCCGTCTCGGCCAGCTCGGCCTCGCCCTGCGCGGCCGAGACGGACCAGTCGACGCCCTCGTTCCAGCCGAGGCCGGTGAAGGCGAGGGTGCCCGCCGCGGCGGTCCACGTCGCCGTTTCCGGCGACGCGCTGAACGACACGCCGTCGATCGTGCCGGCGGGGTCGAGCGTGACCGTGGCGGACGAGCCGTTCACGACGGTGCTGGAGAGCTCCGGATCCGCGAGCGGGAGCGCGAGCGGGGTCGCGATGGACGTCGTGAACGTGGCGACGTAGTTGGTCGACTCCGTGACGGCGACGGGAGCGGGCGACCAGGCCGCGAACGCGTAGGCGTATTTGCCGGTTGCGTCGGTCTTGGTCGCGTCGGCGTGGGCCGGGACCTCGCCCCACTCGACCTCGGTGCTGTCGATCACCGTCGTGCCGTCGTCCGCGAGCCAGATGACCGTGAACTTGTTGCTCTCGATCGTGAAGGTGCCGGGCGTCACGGTCACGGCGTAGTTCGCGTTGGCCGTGTAGGTCGGGACGATCACGCCCGCGTAGACGCCGACCTCCTCCGTGGCGTTCGTGCGGCCGTAGGCGACCGTGCCGAGGTCGGCCGCGTCCACGAGGCCCTCGACCGAGCCGGTGAAGGCCGGGTCGGTTTCGCCGTGCTTCTTCGTGGCGTTGTCGACCGTGATCGTGACGGGCTTCGCCGTGATCTGCCAGCCGAAGGTCTGGTTCGTGGTCGAGCCGTCGGACCAGGTGTAGTTGGCCGTGTCCTTCAGCGCGAAGACGACCGTGTAGTCGCCGGCGTTCGTGCCGCCTTCGTTCGTGACCGTGTAGGTGTCGGCCGACGCCACGTCGGCCGTCTGCACGGCGCCGTTGTAGGTCTTGTTCCCGGGCGCGGCGGGGATATCCACAATCGCGGCGGTGATGGTGTAGTCGGCGCCCGTGAAGGCGATCGTGTAGTTGTCGCCGGCGGCGAGCGTGCCCTGCGAGATCGCGTAGGTGCCGACGTCGTCGCCCTCGGCGCGGGTCAGCGCGCCGGTGATTTCGTCGCCCTCTTCGAGACCTTCGCTCGTGTAGGTCAACGCGACCGCTTCGGCGCCGTAGACCTGGGTCTTCGCCTCCGCGACGATCGTCAGCGTCTTCGCGCCGATCGTCAGGTTGGCCGGAACGTAGACCACGTCGTAGTTGCCCTGCTCGGCGTCGCCGGCCGGCGTGATCGCGTAGGTGCCCGCGTTCTCGCCCTCCGCACGGGAGAGCGTGTAGCTGATCACGGCCGCGGTGTCCTCGCCCTTCAGGCCC
>JAFTHC010000163.1 GCA_017457625.1 Kiritimatiellia bacterium | reverse complement strand
TCAACGTTTCAACTTGGAATAACGCCACCCAGAGCCCCAACTCACAACCTAACCCTTTAGCGTAAACTGCTAAACGACGCCTCTCTGGAAACCTTCCACACTTCCTCCTCGTCGTCGTAAAAACGGCAAAGGCCCAAATGTCCGGCCTTGTCTTGATCCATAGCAGACGCGCCCACTCGGGCGCGTTCTCCCGTGTGATCAAGACGGGCCTGTGGAAGGGCCCCCAGAGAGGGCATGGAATCGAGAGTGCGCTCTTTTTTTGCGCTCGCCCATGCGGCCGCGATGCAGACGCATCGCGAAACATGAACGAAGAGCAGGAACAGAGAACGCAGGAGCGCGAGCGCGCGGAACTGCACAAGACGATCTGGGGCATCGCGGACAAGCTCCGCGGCGCGGTGAGCGGGTGGGACTTCAAGCAATACGTCCTCGGGACGCTCTTCTACCGGTTCCTTTCGGAGAAGATCGCCCGCATCGCCGACGAGGAGCAGCGCGCCGCCGGCGATACCGGCTTCTCCTACGCCGCGCTCCCTGACGCGGACGCCCTCGCCGCCAAGGACATCCTCGTGCGCAAGCTCGGGTTCTTCCTGCGCCCGTCGCACCTTTTTTCCCGCGTCCACGCCGCCGCCGCGAAGGACGACAACCTCAACGTCACGCTCGAGAACGTCTTCCGCGAAATCGAGAACTCCGCGAAGGGCACGGAGAGCGAGGAGGACTTCAAGGACGTCTTCTCGGCGATCGACTTCGGCGACGCCCGCAAGCTCGGCGCCACGGTGGACAAGCAGAACAAGACGCTCCGCGCGCTCCTGGACGGCGTGGCGCAGATGCGGTTCGGCGACTTCCGGGGCGGCGCGATCGACCTGTTCGGCGATGCCTACGAGTTCCTCCTCACGATGTACGCCTCCGGCGCGGGCAAGTCGGGCGGCGAGTTCTTCACGCCGCAGGAGGTCTCGCGCCTCCTCGCCCGTCTCGCCACGCGCGGCCGGACGCGCGTGAGCCGGGTCTACGATCCGGCCTGCGGCTCGGGGTCGCTCCTGATGCAGGTCGCGAAGGTCCTCGGGCGCGAGAACGTCCTCGGCGGTTTCTTCGGGCAGGAGAAGGAGCCGACCACCCACAACCTCTGCCGCATCAACCTCTTCCTGCACGACATCGACCCGCGCAAGTTCGACATCGCGCTCGGCGACACGCTGCTCGACCCGGCTGAGTCCCACGCGGACGCGGAGCCGTTCGACGTGATCGTTTCCAATCCTCCCTACTCGCTGGAGTGGGAGGGCGACTCCAATCCGCTGCTCGTCGCGGACCCGAGGTTCGCCCCGGCGGGCGTCCTCGCCCCGAAGAAGGCCGCGGATTTCGCGTTCATCCTCCACGCGCTTTCGTGGCTCGCGCCGGACGGCGCCGCCGCGATCGTCTGCTTCCCGGGCATCTTCTACCGACGCGGGGCGGAGCAGAAGATCCGGCAGTACCTGGTGGACAACAACTATGTCGACGCCGTGATCGCGCTCCCGTCGAACCTCTTCTTCGGCGTGGGCATCGCCACCACGGTCCTCGTGCTGCGCAAGAACAAGCGAAACGACACGGGCGTCCTCTTCGTGGACGGGACGCGCGAGTTCGTGAAGGCGGGCAACAAGAACAAGCTCGCGCCGGAAAACATCGACGCGCTTTTCTCGCTCTACGACGAACGGCGGGACGCGCCGCACCGCGCCCGGCTCGTCCCGTTCGAGGAGATCGCCGGGAACGGCTACAACCTCTCCCCCTCGACCTACGTCGAGCCGGAGGACACGCGCGAGGAGGTGGACCTCGCCGCGCTCAACGCCGAAATCAAGGCCGCCGCCGCGCGCGTGGACGCGCTCCGCGCCGCAGCGGACGCCATCGCCGCGGAAGCGGCAGGGGAACAGGGAACATGACACGCGACAAGCGACACGCGACAAGCGGAGGCAATCGACAGGCGACACGCATGTCGAAATG
>JAFTHC010000025.1 GCA_017457625.1 Kiritimatiellia bacterium | reverse complement strand
AGCCAAGCCGGATCCGAGACTGGACGAAGATGCACCTGCGCTGCCGCCCACACGGGGCGGAGGGCGGCGAGACGCGGCCCGAGGGCGAGCGGCGAAGCGACGGCCGGGGGATGCGAGACGGGATGCGGCGCGTGCGCGAGGCGGGCCGGGCAAAGGCGGCGAGGAAACGAGCCGCCGGACGGCCCGCATCGCGCCGCGTCCGCGCCCGCCGCGCGCTCCAGGCCCAAAGCGGAGGCCGCGCTGCCGCGAGGGCCGCGCCGCAGCCGTCCGACGACCCGCCTCCGATCGCGTAGCGTAGCGGAGCCTTCCGAGCGGGATTGCGAAGCAAGACCGCGAGGGCGGAAAAACCGTTCCCGATCGCGGGGGGGGACAGCGAGGAGGCCGCGCGGCCGGGGGTTGCCCGGCGGGGCCGGTCCGTGGTATCCTTGCGCGCCATGGAACGGCGACGCACATTCCCCAAGGGCTACACGCCGGACTCATGGCGCGTGCGCCGCGAGTTTCTCGGCACCGCCGCGCCGTTTCCCGACCCGCCTTTCAAGGAGGGGGAGGCGGCGGCGGACGCGGTCGCGCGCGTCGTGAAGAAGCTCGGCGTCCCGGCGGCCGATCCCGCCGCGCTGCGGCTGGAGCGGGACTGGCGCGCCATCGTTGGCGACGATTACGCGCTGCACGCCACGCCGGGCGCGCTCGAGCGCGGCGTGCTCACCGTGTTCGTCCACGGCGGCGCCGCCCGCTACGCGACCTTGAAGCGCACGGCCGCCCGCGATCTGCTGCCGCGCCTCAACGCCGCGCTCTCGCCGCCGCCGGCTCCGCCGGCCGTGCGGTCGCTGCGCGTCGTCCGGGCCACGTGAGAACGGTTTCAAAAAAATCGCTTGATTTTTTGAAACGATTTTGACATCCTCTCCGCCCCGTCCGCGCGACCGTGCGCCGACGCAACCCAACGGCCGGCCCCGTCCGGCGACACACACACATGAAGAAAGCATCGCTTCTTTCCCTTGCTCTTTCCACCGCCGCCGTTGCCGCCTCCGGCGCCGGCTTCTCGCTCTTCCAGGGCGACACGACGGGCTGCGCCGATGCCGCCGGTTCCATCGCCAAGGGCGGCCGCGCGGGCGACCTCTACTACAACCCCGCCACGCTCTCCGCCGTCACGGGCACGGTCGTGCAGGTCGGCGCGTTCTTCACGCGGCCCCACCTCAAGATCGACGGCGCGAACCCCTACACGGGCGAAAAGAACCGCACCGCCGCGAAGAAGGAGTGGTTCGAGATCCCGCACTTCTATCTCGCGCACCAGGCGTGCGACGATCTCTGGTTCGGCCTCGGCCTCTTCTCGCGCGCCGGCCTCGGCGACGAGTTCCCCGCCGGCTGGCCCGGGCGCTACAACTCCCGCAAGGTCGAGATCACCACGATCGACGTTTCGCCCGTCCTCGCGTGGCGCGCCACGGACTGGCTCACCGTCGCGGGCGGCCTCACGTTCCAGTATTTCGACGTCGTGCTCGAGCAGGACATCGACGCGGCCGGCATCGCGGGCCTGCGCCCCTACAACGACCCCTCGCCCTCGCCCTTCGACGTGCGCCAGCGCATGCACGGCGACGACGACCTGGCCTTCGGCTGGGACCTCGGCGTCATGCTCGAGCCGGTCGAGCGCCTGCACCTGGGCCTGGCCTACCACAGCGAGATCGAGACGAAGGTGAAGGGCCACGCGCGCTACACGGCGCCCGCCCCGATCCGCGCCGCCTATCCGGGCTTCTTCGGCGACACCGTCGCCCGCGCCACGCTCCACGAGCCGGCCTACGTGATGTCCGCCATCGCCTACGACTTCACCGACCGCCTCACGCTCGGCCTCAACGTGACCTGGTCCGGCTGGAGCTGCTGGGACAAGATCGAGATCCACGAGGACGAGGGCTTCCTGCCGGGCCACGACGTGCTGCTCTCCAAGAAGGACTGGAACGACGTGTGGCGCTACTCGGTCGGCGGCTCCTACAAGCTCTCGGACGAGTGGACGCTCCTCGCGTCGTTCACCTACGACGACTCGCCGATCGAGCCGGCGCTGTGCGACTACATCGTCCCGGCCGACACGCGGCAGATCTACGCCGTGGGCCTCTCCTGGGAACGCGGCCGCTGGGCGCTCGACGGGATGTATTTCTTCGAGCACATCAACGACATGTCGACCGACGCGCGCGTCCGCGAAGGCATGATGGACGGCAAATTCGCGGGCGGCTTCTCGCACGCCTTCGCGTTCTCGGCCAGCTACCGCTTCTAGCGCGGGGCCGGCATGCTCTCCGAGCCATCGTTCGCCGTCGTCCACGGCTCGCCCGGCGCGCGCGTCCGCGCGCTCGGGCTGGCCGTCACCTACTGGCCGTTCCTGCTCGTGCTGTTCCTTTCGGGGTGGTTCCTGCACGCGGCCCTTCCGGTTCCCCTGCCGCCCGCGTGGGCGGCGGGCGCGCTGCTGCTCCTGGTGCTGCTCGCGCGGGCCGCGCTCGGCCGCGCGGGGCGGCGCTACCGCAACTACCTCAAGGGCGCGCGCGGCGAGGATATCGTCGCGCGCGAACTCTCGCTCCTGCCCGGGGACTGGACCGTGTTCCACGGCGTGCCGCGGGGCGGGTTCGAGGCGATGTGCGGGGGGAGCGACTTCGACCACGTCGTGCTGGGCCCCGGCGCGCTCTACGTGGTGGAGACGAAGAACTGGGCCGGCCCGATCCGCGTCGAGGGCGGCGCGGTCACCGCGGCCGGCGTCCCCGCGTCGCGCTCGCCCGTGGCGCAGGTGCGGCGCGAGGCCAACGCGCTGCGCCGCCGCTTCGCGCGGCTCCTGCCGCCGGACTTCCCCGTGCGGGGCGTGGTCTGCTTCGCCAGCAACGGCCTGGAGCGCGACCGCGCGGACGTGGACGGCACGCCGCTGTGCAACGTGCGCGACCTGCGCCAGCTGCTGCTCTCCGTGCGCGATCCGGCCGTCGGCCCGGACGCGCGCCGCGCCCTCGCCGAGGCGCTTCTCGCGGTCCCGGCCGACCAGCCCTAGAGCGCGCCGCCGCGCCCGGCGGTAATCGGTCAGGAATCGGGGGGCGGGGCACGGGGCGGGGCATGCGCACGGTCTCATGCGCCGCACTTGGAGGCGTAGCCGAAAATGCCGGGCCGGCGCGTT
>JAFTHC010000162.1 GCA_017457625.1 Kiritimatiellia bacterium | reverse complement strand
GGTCGAACGGACGTAGACCTTGCCGCCGACGACCCACCGCGCGCGCCACACCCGGCCCGCCTTCTCCAGCGAACCGGCGCCCTTCGCCCGTGCCTTCATTCCCATGTCGGTATTCCCCCCTTCCGCTTGCTTCCGTTTGCTTTCGCAACGAACCGCATGCTACAGAAAAACCGGCCCAAAATCAAACAAAACATCACCGAAACATCACCGACGCGCCCGTAAACACGCCGATTTCCAAGAAAATCAGCACTTTCTCCGGGGGTTCGAATCCCCTCCGCCATCTTTCAGACCCCGGAAACGCGGCCGGCCGCCGACGTTTCCGGGGTTTCTTTTTTCCGGCGGCGGGCCGGCGCTAGTCCTCGTCCGTTCCCGGGGCGTCCGGGGCGGCGTCCGCCGAGGCGGGCTCGCCGTCCGCGGCGCCGGACTTGAGCGAAATGCGGACGACGCGCGTCGCGGTGAGGCGCCGCGCCGTGATGGTGAGCGATTCCTTGCCGCGGACGGCGTCGAGGAAGCCGCGCACGTCGGAGACGGGCGTGTCGTCCACCTTCGTCACGAGCTCGAACGGGCGCAGGCCGGCGATCGCGGCGGGGCTGCCGTTCTTGCACTTGGCGACCACGACGCCGCCTTCGTCCGCGCCGAGCTTGAAGTATTCTCGCACCTCGAAGGTGGCGTCCGCGACGATGATGCCGAGCGCCTTGGAGCGGGCGCGCGTGGCGGTGCGGTAGTGCGGCGGCGCGACGGCTACGTCGAACTCCGCCTGGCGCAGCTCCCCGTCGGAGACCCATTCGACGGCGACGGGCGCGCCGATGCCGAAGCCGGTGAGCGCCTCGTCCGCGGCGTTGCCGACCGCCGGCCACGGCGTGAAGTCGATGCGGTCGAAGAGCTGCACGGGCGCCTCCTCGTAGATCTCGTCCCAGTCGACGTCGCGCTGCTCGTAGCGGTCGCCTTCGATCGCGCGGCGCACGGAGCCGTCCCCCGAGCGCGCGAAGAGCAGGATGTCGCCCTCCTTCACGCCGATCTTCTCCGCGGTGCCGCCGGGGTAGACGTGGCTCACGAGCGCGCCGCGCGTGTCGACGTCGCGGTCGCGCTTGCTCCCGAGCCACGCGAGCGCCTTCTTCTCCTTGGCGACCTCGTGCGTGACGTTCTGCAGGTCGACGCCGAACCACGCGACGCGGATGCGGTCCTTGCCCTTGCGCGGGACGATCTCCGGGTCGAGCTCGGCCTTGCCCGCGGCGAATTCGGCGAGGCGCTCGCCGTTGAGGGCATCCTGTTCGCCGCCGCCCCAGCGGTTGCGGCTCTGGCGGCGGTCCGTGAAATACTGGACCATCTCGCCGGCGGGCGTGTAGAGGTCGCGCGACGCGTCGCCGTCGGCCTGCGGCCGGTCGTCCCGCCCGAGCGAGAACGAGTCGAGCCGGAGGTGGTTCGCGCGGATGCGCAGCTTGTCGCCGCGGTTCTCGACGTCCGCGTCGAGCGCCGGCTGGCGGTAGCGCGCCAGAATGGGGCCGCCCGCGACGCGGATCGGCTCGACGCCCGCCGGGACGCCGCCGCCCGCGAACCGGGCGTAGACGACCTTGAAGTCCTTGCAGGCGCCCGCGAACTCCAGCGGCGCCTTCGTGCCGTCCGGCAACGTCGCCTCGAGCTTCTCGAGGCGCGCGATCTCGTCCGCGCCGGCACCCGTCGGGATCACCACGACGCCGCCCTCGAACACGATGCCCTCGAGGTCCTTCTCGTCGCCGTTGCCCTCCTCGTCGTCGGACGAGTAGTAGACGCGGCTCCGGCCGCCGCGCTCCTCCTGCGCCTTCGGGTCGAGGCGCATGAACACGGGCAGGATGCCGCGCGAGAGCCGCGCCTCGAGCGCCGCGGCCTCGCGCTCCGCCGCGTCCGGCTCGCCGCGCGTCCACTCGGACGGCGCCGCGAAGCAGCCCTGGCCGACCTCGAACGCGTCCTGGAAGCACACCGTCACCGCCTCGTTGGAGGCGTTGAGGAGCAGCGCGTTCTCGACGCCGCGCAGGTAGTCCTTGCCGACGTCGAGGTAGCGCGTGAACGCGTCCACGGGCTTGGTGCGGACGCCCGTCGTGAGCATCGCGTCCTCGCGCACGACGAAGAAATACGCGGGCTCGTCCGGCATCTCGCCGGCGGCGGCGAACTCGAGCGGCTTCACGCCGGGCAGCGGCTCGTCCGTCTCGAAGAGCAGCGCGCCCTGCTCGGGGCAGGACCCGACGACGCGCGCGGCGAAGCCTTCGCCGGGGCGCTGCGGCAGGCGGATCTCGACGCGCTCCACGCCGGCGGTGCGGATCTTCGGGTCGTAGGCGAGGAAGCGGTTCGGCGCGAGCGCGAAGCCCGGCGTCGCGAACGCGCGGTTCTCCGCGAGCATCGAGTCGAAGTTGCGGTAGTGGACGTTGCCGCAGTTCGGGCAGCGGTAGGGGATCGCGCGCATCGGCGAGCGCCCCTCGGAATCGCGCTTGAGCTTCCACGCGACCTCGACGAACGACGCGCCGTAGCGGTCGTAGAGCCCGGTCGTGCGTTCGATCGCCGCGAGGGCGGTCGGTTTCTCCGGCGCCGCGACGGCCGCGGCCGGCGCGTTCGTGGCGGGGTCGGCGGCGACGGCGAGCGGCGCCGCCGCAAGGACGAAGGACAAAGGACGAAGGACTGATTTCATGGCCTGGCTTGTTGTCGGGGTTGGTTTTGTGACGCTCTAGTAGACTTCGCGCTTGAGGCCGCGGACCGCGAGGGCGCGGCCGGCCCAGGCGACGAAAGCCCAGACGAGGAGCGCGGCGGCGGGCGGCCAGAGCGAGACGTTCTCGCCGGCGAAGCCTTCGGAGAAGAGCCACACCTGCGGCGCGAGCGGCAGGTGATACCACGCGAGCGTCGCGAGGACCTGCAGCCCGGCACCGTCGGGGTCCGAGAGGCCGCCGACCATCGCGCCGACGATCGGCACGACGGCGCACCAGAGGAACAGCACGGCGCCGGTCGCCAGATACGCGGAGAGCGAACGCCCGAACAGGCCCGAGAGCCCCAGCGCGAGCGCCGCGGCCGCGAACGCGGCGGCGACGTTGAGGAGCCACGCGCAGAGCAGTCCGCCCGCGGAAAGCCCGCCCCAGAGCGACGCGACGGCGAGGAACGGCAGCGTGAGGCACGCGAGCCACGCCGAGAACGTCCACGCGCCGAGCAGCTTTCCGTCCGCGATGCGCGCGGCGCCGAGCGGGGAGTTGACGAGAGCGGGGAGCGTCCGCCGCTCGCGCTCCTGCGAGATGCGCTGCGCCGCGCCGAGCGCGGAGAGCAGCACCAGCAGCGCGCCGTGCGAGAAGAGCGCGAAGCCGCCCAGCAGCTGCCCGGCTTCCGGAAACGGGCTGCGCCCCGGCTTGGACGGTTCGACGAGGCCCAGCAGCGAGAGCACCAGCGGAACGAGGACGAAGAACACGGCCAGGATCCACAGCCGCTTTTCGCGGACGCGCGAGCGCAGGTCGAGCCGGTAGACGGGATTGCCGAACGGGTTTTTCATTTTGCCGTGTCTCCGCGGAGGATGTTCAGGACCGTTTCGTTCAGGCCGGCGCCCTCTTCTTCCCAGGGCACGCCGGCGGCGTCGAGCGCGGCTTCCGCTTTCGCGAGGAGAGCCGCGTCGCCGCGGACGCGGAGGGAGCGCGGCGCCTCGGGGGCGGCGACGAGACCGTGACGGAGCTCTTCGCGCGTGAAGAAGGTGACGCCGCGCGCCATCTCCGCCCAGCGGCCGTCGACCATGACCGCGTAGCGGTCGGCGAGGTCTTCGAGCTCGGGCAGGATGTGCGAGGATACGATCATCGTCCGCCCTTGGCGGGCGAGCTCCCGGACGAGCGCGAGCAGGTCGGCGCGCGCGCCGACGTCGAGCCCCGCGGCGGGTTCGTCGAGGAGCAGGACCGGCGCGTCGGAAAGCAGCGCCCGCCCCAGCGCCAGGCGCCGCTGCCAGCCGGCGGAGAGGGTTTCCACTTCGGCGTCCATCCACGGGCCGAGCCCCAGCGTGTCGGCGGTTTCGCCGACGCGGCGGCGCAGGTCCACGCCGCGCAGCCCGAAGACGCGCCCGAAGAACTCGAGGTATTCGCGCGAACTCACGTCGGTGTAGACGCCGAGCGGGTCGGGCATCAGCGCGACGAGGCGCGCGGCGCGGGCGGAATCGCCCGTGACGTCTTCGCCGCACGCCGTCACGGTTCCCGCGGCGGGACGCAGCAGGCCCGCGAGCAGCTTCAGGAGCGTCGACTTGCCGGCGCCGTTCGGGCCCGCGAGGCCGAGCACTTCGCCGCGGTGCAGGTCGAAGGAAAGGTCGCGCACGGCTTCGACGCCGTTCGGGTAGCGCTTGCGCAGGCCGCGCGCGGAAAGGACGACGGGCATGTCGCTCATGGCAGAACCTCCACGTGGACGATGCGGGACGAAATCCCGCCGCGGGGGCCGAGCGACGGGGCGAGGAAAAGCGCCTGCGCGGCGGTGCGGCCGGACACGCCTTCGGGAGGCGCTTCGAGCGCGACTGCGAAGGCGTCGTCGAGACGGTCGAGGAACTCGCGCGTCACGGGATGCGGCGCGTCCTTCTTCGCGGCCGGCTCCGCGTGCTTCCGGGGCATCTCGACGAGTTGCCCGTTCACGAAAAGCCGCGGGACCTCCGCGGTCTCTTCCGCAGGCTCCCCGCGCGCCCCGTCGCGCGCCTTGGCGTCGCGCGCGAGCCACGACTCGGCGACGGGAACGATCTGGCTCGTGTCGAGCGCGAACGGCGCGTGGGCGAAGAGGTTGTCGTAGGGCTTGTTCGCGGCGTCCATGCCGTCCAGGAGGCGCTGCGAACGGTCGAGCGCGCGCGTTTCGCCCGCCTTCATCGGGCCGAGCGCGTACCAGTGTCCGCGCGCGAAGACCCACACGGCGGCGTAGTCGCCGCGCGCCGTGACCGTGCGCGCCGGAACGCGGGAATGGCCGTCCGGATCGCCGGACGTCCAGTCGAGCAGGAGCTTCCGGAAGGAACCGTGCGCTTCCGCGGACGCGGGCGGCGCCGAGCCCGCCGGGCCCGGCGCTTCGACCGCCCAGAGGAAATCCGCGGCGCGCGCGTCGGGGTCGGGCGAGATTTCGACCGCGGGGCCGCCGTGCGGCGCGAACGTCGCGGCGCACACGGTTTCGGGTTCGCCGCGCGTGCGCTCCGGCAGGCGCAGCCGGCGGACGCCCGCCGCGACGTCGATCGTTTCCGCGGGGCCGGTCCCGGGCACCTTCTCGCGACCGGCGCCGGGGATCGCGTGGAACCAGGCTTCTAGCGGGACCGCCCACGACGACGACGCGGCGTCGAACGAGTGGAAGCGCCCTTCGGCCAGACGCAGCTCCTCCGGCGCGTCCGGCCAGCCGTAGCGCCATTCCGTGACGTCCGCGCGCGGCGCGCGGTCGAGGAAAAGCGGCAGCGCGAGCAGCGCGAACACCGCGGCCGCCACGCACCAGAGCGGCAGCGCGCGCCAGACCGCCAGGCGCGCCTCGCCGCGGCGCAGCGCGAAGAAGCGCACCAGCAGCAGCGCGGTGCCGACGGCGAACGCGACCAGGAAGAGAACCGTCGCTCCGAAGAACGGCCTCGTCCTGCGGCCGAGCGTGGAGTCCGGAATGCGCGCCGGCTCGAGCAGCCGCTCGACTTCGCTCCGGTTGATCCAGGAGTCGGCGTCCCAACAACTCCGGCGTCCCGGCGTCGTCTGCGAAAACGACAGGACGTGGTCGTTGCCCCGCGAGCGGCCTGCAAACTCCGCGACCGCGAGCGGACGGGTCCGCGCCAGGTCGGGGGCCCCCGGCCAGTGGCGCGCCACGCCCGTCGCCCCGACCCCGACCAGCGCGGCGCGGCGGAGGAAGCGGACCGCCGCCGCGTCGTCCGCGCCGAACGCGTCGCGGAGAGCCTGTTCGTCGAAGAACACGTCGACGGCCGCCCAGGCGAGGAACGGCCACGCGTTCCACGTGCCGGGCGTCGCGCGCGCGTGTCCCGACTTGACCGGCGCGCGGTCGCCGCGCGCGTCCACGACGAAGCTTTCGGATCCTCCGCCCATTTCGAACGCGTCCGGCAGGACGCCGCGCGCGACGACGGCGTCCGCCGCGTCGCGCACCTCCCAGCGCACGCGGAAGCGCTCCGCCCCGGGCTCGCGGCTCCACCAGTGGCCGGTCGGCAGCCGCACCGGCACGCGCAGCGGCCAGGCCGCGTCGTCGGGAAACGTCGCGTCAACCGAAAAGACCCAGGGGTCGGCCGGCCCGCCCGGCACGGGAAACGGCAGGAACGGATTCGTCTCGTAGTAGGCGCCCGCCGGCAGGACGGGCGGCGCCGTCCTCGGCCCCGGCACGAACGCCGTCTCCACGCGCACCGAGCGGACGCGGGGGGCGGCGCCGGCGGACGCGGGGGCGAGGACGAGATCGCCGGGGCACGGCGTGCGCGCGTAAACGCTGGCGTAGCCGTCGCCGTCGAGGTTTCGGACGAAGTCGCGCCGCCGCGTGTCGGCGGAGGCTTCGAACGTCGCGGCGAGCGGGGCGTCCGGCGCGGTTTCCCACGCGCTCCACGGTTCGGCGCGGAGCGCGGGCGGAGCGGCCAGCCCGACCGCGGAAACCGCGGCGAGCAGCCAGCGGTTGGATGTGCGCATTCGTTTCATGGCTTTCAACGTGGACTAGACGGTTTCTTCCCGGATTTTACGCGGGCCGTTTCCGTCCGCGGCGGGGACGGCGGCGCCGGCCTATTCGATGATCTCCTTCTCGGGATCCTCGAAATAGTTCAGCGTGAGCGGGATGCGGCGGCCGCGGCGTTCGACGACGACGGCGATCTTGGTCTTCTCGTCCAGGTGCGCCATCGCGTCGTCGTAGATCGCGGCGACGTCGTCGAGCGTGGCGACGGGCTTGCCGCCGACCTCGCGCAGGATGTCGTTCTCCTTGATGCCGGCGCTCTCCGCGTTGCCGTCCCACGAGGTGGCGGAGACGAACAGGCCGCCGTCCGGCGCGTAGAACGAGAGCTGCGGGTTGTCGAAGCGGTTGATCTCCTTGGCGGTGAAGCCCCAGCGCGGCAGGACCTTCTCCTCGCCCTCGACGGCGCCCTTGGCGCGCGGGGCGAACGCGATCTCGAGCGTCTCGGCGCCGCGGACGACCGAGAAGCGCGTCTCGGTTCCCTCGGGGATGCGGCCGAGGCGGCGCTCCAGCGCGGGCATCTGCTCCCACGTGAGCGCGGTGACGGGCTCGCCGTCGACGGCGACGACGCGGTCGCCCGCCTTCACGCCGGCCTTGCGCGCGGGGCTGCCGAGCTCGGTGCCGGAGACGACGACGCCGTTCGTGGCGTCGAACGCCATGTTGCGGTCGAAGTCGCGCAGCGGCTGGAAGAGGAAGCCGAACCACGCCCAGCCGGCGTTGCCTTCGGCGCGCAGCGCGGGCAGCACCTCCAGGATGGTGGGCGAGGGGATCGTGAAGGCCTGGTCGCCGAAGATGATCCCGCGGGCGTTGAGGCCGACGACGCGCCCGGCGGTGTCGACGAGCGGGCCGCCGGAGTTGCCGGGGCTGATCGCGGCGTCGGTCTGGTACCAGAGCGTGTAGCGTCCGGCGCCCTCGAGGTAGCGGTCGGTGCAGGAGATGATTCCCATCGTGACCGAGCGCGCCAGGCCCCACGGCGCGCCCATGGCGAGCACGACGTCGCCGATCTGGACCGTGTCGGGCGAAAGCCCGGCGAAGGGCAGCGGCGGGGCGTCCGCGGGGCGCTCGAGCTTCAGCAGCGCCACGTCGAGGTCCTGGTCGAAGCCGAGGACCGTGGCGGGGTAGGACGATCCGTCCGTGAGCAGGCAGCGGATCTCCTCGGCCTTGTCGATCACGTGGTGGTTCGTGAGCAGCTCGCCCTCGGGCGCGATCACGACGCCGCTGCCGGAGACGACGCCCTTCTCGTCCTTGCCGGACGAAAGGTCCTTGCAGACGACGCGGATGTAGACGAGCGCGGGGAAGACGGCCTTCTCGGCGGCCTGGATGGTTTCGCGGAAGTCGATCGCTTCGGGCGCGGCGGGGACGGACGCGCAGCCGCCGGCGAGGATCACCGCGGCCACGACGGCGGGGAGCAGGGAGCGTTTCATGAGCGCCTATCATATCCGAAAGCCCCCGCCGCCGCAAGCGCCGCGCCCCGCGGGGCGGACGTATTCGGTCAGGAATCGGGGGTCTGCGCCGTCATCGCATGCGGCGTCGTCGCATGAGAAGCTGTTCCCGATCGCGGGGCCGCTCGTAGACCGCGCGGAGCGGGCGGATTCGCGGGCGTCGCTCGCTCGGCGGGGTGAATCCCGC
>JAFTHC010000161.1 GCA_017457625.1 Kiritimatiellia bacterium | reverse complement strand
GGTGACGGCCGACAGCGCCGTCTGGGCCTACGACGGGCAGACGCACCGCAAGGAGAGCTGGACGACCGTGAACGGCGACAAGCTGCTCGCCGGCCACGTCTTCGACATCGCGATCTCGACGAACAGCGCGGTGACGACGCCCGCCGAGGGCGTGGTGTCGAACGCATTCGACCACGTGCGCATCGTGGACGCTGATGGCGCCGATCGGACGCGCAACTACAACCTGTTCGTCTACGAGGGGACGCTGCAGGTGACGAACGCTCCCATCGGGCCAACTATGGCCCTCCACAGAACGGTCGAGGCGGTCTACGACGGGCAGGCGCATTCCGCCGCGGTGGAGCCGCCGAGCCTGCTTACGCCGCCGACAGTGCGCTACCGCGTCGGGGACGGCGACTGGACGGCCGAGGCGCCGGCGTGGACGCACGCGGGGACCTACACGGCGCAGTTCGAGGTGTCGGCGCAATTCTACGACCCCGCCACGGGGACGGTGCAGGTCGCGATCTCGCCGCGTCCGCTGACGGTGAGGGCCGACGCGAAGAGCAAGGTCTACGGCGATGCCGATCCGGAACTAACGTATTCGGTTTCGAACCTCGTCGAAGGCGACTCGGTCTCGGGGGCGCTGACGCGCGAGGCAGGCGAGGCGGAGGGGACGTACCGGATCCTCCAGGGGACGCTGACGGCGGGATCGAACTACGAAATCGCGTTCACCGGGGCGAACTTCAAGATCACGAAGCGGAACGTGTCCGTGCGTCCGGCGTCGTGGTCGAAGACCTACGGAGAACCCGATCCGGAATTCACGGCGGAAGTGACCGGTCTGGCGAACGGCGACACGGCGACGGTCATCTTCTCCCGGACCGAGGGCGAGGACGTCGGCGAGTACGAAATCCGCATCGACCGCGTGGAATTCAGCGGCGGCAACTATCGCGTATCCGTGAAGACGGCGAAGCTGACGATCGTTCCGCGTCCGGCGACAGTCCGGGCGGTCGACGCCTCGAAGGTGTTCGGAGCCGCCGACCCGTCGCTCGAATGGAAATCGGACGATTTGATCGGCGACGACACGCTTGCCGGCTCGCCGATTCGCGATCCGGGCGAAGCCGTCGGGGAATACGCGATCCGGATCGGCTCGCTGACGAATCCGAACTATGCCGTTTCGTTCGTGGATGGCGTCTTCGAGATCCTGCCCGGCGGAATCGTCGTGGACGCGAGCGCGGGGGCCCTCGGCTACACGGGCGAATACGACGGCGCTGCGCACGGCGCGGCGCTGCGCGTGAAGAACCCCGCCACGGGGGCGACGGTGCAGTGGTCCGCGACGGCCGGCGGGCCGTGGGCGAACGCGAGCCCGACGTTCGTCGACGCCGGGACGAACACGGTGTGGTGGCGGGTGACCGCGCCGAACTTCGATCCGCTCGCCGGAACGGCGCAGATCGCCATCGCGCCGCGTCCGATCTCGAAGGCGTCGGTCGGCGTTCTGACGAACGAGTACTACACCGGCTACCCGGTGGAGCCGGTGCCGAGCGTGACGGACACGGTCCCGATCACGGCGGACGACTGGAGCGTCGCGTGGGAGGACAATGTCGAGGTCGGCCGTGCGCGGGCCATCGTGACGGGCCGCGGCAACTATTGCGGCGAGGCCGTGCGCGAGTTCGAGATCGTCCTCAAGCCGATCGTCGTCATCGTGATCGACCTCTCCAGCGTCGATGTCGGACAGGGCAAGTGGGGCACTGCGTCGCTCGCCACGAACGGCGTGCCGGTCGACATCGCGGCGGGCTCGCGCGTCGAGCTCGAACTGCCGCAAGGGACGCCCGTCGCGCTGTCGTTCGCGCCCGATCCCGGGTTCAAGATCGGGAGCGTGATCGTGGACCGACGGACGTGGTCGACGCAGGCGGAATGGGCGTTCGAGGCGAAGGCCGACCGCGCGTTCCAGGCCAGCTACATCCCGAATCCGCAGACGACGGTGCGCTGGAAGCTCGCGACCGCGACGGGGCACTACCACGCGCAGCTGGCCTTCCCCGTGTATCCGGGATACGAAGAAGCGCTCGCCGGGCTCAAGTTCCATTTCGCCGACCGCGTGCAGGACGGAAAGACCTACGCGCAGCTCTGGGACTACACCGTGCCGACGACGGCGGGGCGGCATCTGGCCGACGAGGAGGAACTGGACGGGAAGAAATACCGGTTCGTCCCGCTCGACGCCTCGAAGATGGCGGGGCTCGCCGCGGGCTCGCGCGTCGTCTACGGCGTGACCGACGCGACGCTCGCCTCGGCCACGGCGGCCGTCCCGCAGGCGCAGCGCCTGATCGGCCTCTACATCCAGAAGCGCGTCAGTCCGGTGAGCGGACAGGAGACCGACGCGGGCGTGGAGAACTTCATCGGCGCGTTCTCGTGGGAGACGAACGGAAAAACCTACTACCAGCCGGTGGGCGAGGGATATCCGACCGGCGTCATCGCGGAAAAGATCCTCGACGCCGAGGACCTCGACGCTGCTGACGCGCTCGGCTTCGATCCGGCGTTCCTGGCGATCGCGGAGCCGGCGTGCCGGTTCACGGACTTCGCGATCGATCCGGTCCGGGGAATCGGCGGCGCCTTCGAAATCTACGCGGCCACGCCGGACGGCATCGAGGCGGTCTCCGCGGGAACGACCGCGAACGCGGCCTTCCGCCTGTGGGGAACGGAACGGCTCGGCGGCGAATGGGTCGAGCTCGATCGGGCGGTCTTCCCCGGCGAAAGCGGCGGAACGGTCCGATTCTCCGACACCGAAGCGAATGTCGGCGAGTTCCGGTTCTTCCGCGCCACCATCGAGGTCAGGGCGAGCCACGAATAGAGGATTTCCAAAAACAGACCAACCCTTCGACGAAAGGAAAACAGAATGAAAACGAACATCCAAACGGCATTGGCGATCCTGGTCGCCTCATGGGCGGGCTGCGTGCTCGCGGACGGCGAACCGACCGAACTCGTCCCGCTCGCGTCGGCGGACGCGGGATGGCGCGTCTCCGTCGGCGTCCGCGCGGCGCCGAAGCTGAAGACGAAGGCGACGGCCGGCGCAACGGCGGCTCTTGCGAAAGCGGGGCGCGTGAAAGCCGCGTCCGCCGGAGGTCCATCGGCCGCGGGCGGAACGGTGACGGAAACGTCCGAGTCGACGACGACCGAGGACGGCGGAACCGAAACGTCGGGAACGACGAAGGACGAAGCCAAAGCCGCATCCGGCTACAAGGACGGGGTCACGCGCTACGACTTCGACAACGGCTACATCGACCTGGAGGACGCGGCCGGACAGCCGGGGCAAACGACGAACTGGCACTTCGACGACGCGGGCGCCTTCGACGCGACGGGTCTCTCCGTCAGCGGAACGAAAAACTACGAAGAAACGAAGAAGACAAAGACGCGGACCCGGAAAACGAAAACGACGAAGACGAAGGAAACGACCGTCGCGGACTCGGCCGCCCGCTCCTCGTTCCGGGAAACGTTCGCGGACGGCCCGGCGGATTCGGGAAGCGAGCACGCGGAAGGGCTCGAAATCCAGATCGGCCGGCTCGTCTACGAAAACGAATCGTTCGGCGTCGAGGCGAACGCCGGATACACGCTCTACAAGGACGTGGACTGCTTCAGCGCGGGCGGGCGCGTCTACACCGGGCGCGCGAGCGCTTCCCGCGGCTCCGTCGAAACCAAAACGACGACCACGACGCAGACGGACGTCACGGAGACGACGACCACCACGACGGAGTCCGGATCGTTCGCGACCGTGCTCTCGCAACCGGAGTTCACGGATCTGGACGACATCCGGAATCCGGACGGGTCGATCGGCGGCGCCTCCTACGACGGCCAGCCCGTGCAGACCGGCTGGACGACGGCGATCCTCACGGTCACGCCGGACCGGTTCTCCGTGGTCGCGAATCCCGGCGCAAGCTCGACGTCGACCGAAAGCGCGACGACGGAAGGCACGCCCGAAACGGCGACCTCGACCAGCCGCTCGCCGGGGGCGTCGGTTTCGCGGAGCCGGGCGGTGGACGTCCGCAGCACGGGCGAACTCTCGCTGCAGGAACTCCGGCTCGGCGCCTCGCCGTTCTGGAAGGCGGCGGACTGGCTGCGCGTGAAAGCCGATCTCGGTCTGGTCGGTTCCCATGCCGAAGTCGAAACGCACACGACGGTCCTCGCGGACGGCTCGGCGGTCTGGTCGAAACGGCATTCGGACGACGAGTGGAACCTCCAAGGCTACGCCGGGCTTTCCGTTGCGGTGCTGCCGACCGACGGACTCGAACTCGCCGCGGGCGCCGAGGCGCGCTTTCCGAAGCGCAAAATCCGCTTCGACGACGGCATCGTCTCCGGATCGACCGAACTGCCGTCCTGGGATGCTTTCGTCTCGGTTGGCATCCGGTTCTGACTGGGGCCGTAATCGGGGGCGGGCTTGCCCCGGCGGGCGGCCGGTCGACGCAATCGACCGAATCGACGCAATCGACGAAGTCGGGCGCGACCGTCGCGCGGTCAGGCGCCGGGCGGGCTTCTCCTTCCTCCGCGCGTTTCGCGCGGGGGCGGGCGGACGCGCCGTGGGCGCGGCCCTGCCGGGGAACGGCGGGGAAAAGCGCAGGGCGGGCGCGCATTGGGAACTGGAATTGGAAACTGGCAACAGTCTCACATTGGCAACACTCGGCCGGAGGAATGTTGCCAGTATCCACTGTTGCCAATGGCCAGTGTTGCCAATGCCCAGTGGCCTCGCGGAGAAGCGCGCGGACAAGCGCCGGGCGGAACTAGAACAGTTGGCTCAGAAAGGATCGGGCGGAAACGGCGACCGGGGTGCGGTAGGAAAAGGCATCCGCATCGACATAGGGAAGATTCCGGACGATCTGGAAGGCATGGGCGGCACCGGTTGCCTCCTGCATCGCCGCGAGAGCGCGGGTGGGCGTCGTATCGGAGAGTTTCACCTCGGCAAGGAACCACGGACGCCCGTTCTTCGCGACAAGGAAATCAACCTCCTCCTTGGCCTTGTTCCGGAGGTAGTAGAGCGCGTAGTCGCCGAGACCGAGGTCATTCCACATGTCAACGGCCTTGAGGAGATGGCAGGCTACGAGATTTTCAAAGCGGGCACCCTCGTCCGCGACTTCGCACCAGTCGCGCTGATACCATTTCGGCGTTTTCCGGATCGAATTTTCGATATTCCGAAACCACGGCCGGACGCAGAACCCCTCATGGAAGTACTCCAACGTGGCCGTCCAGGCCTTGATGGTCGTTTCTGCCACGCCGATTTCGCGGGCAAGCGAAGCCGCGACGATTTGGCTGCCGGAACGGGCGAGCAGAAGTTCCGACAGGATGCGAATGCCCGCCAGATCGGAAATCTTCGTCAGGTCGCGAAGATCTTCGCGGAAGAGCTGCTCTCGCCGGAGCTTGCGCCAGCGGACGGTGAAGCGCCGATCGCGGCGGACGAACGGCTCGGGGAATCCGCCGTGCTCCCAGAGGGCGTCCCAGTCGGCGTCGGCGACGGGCCTGGGAGCGTGGATTTCGTGCACGTCGAGTCCGGGACGGACCAGTTCGGCGACGCCAAGCGGATGCATGTGGTAGAGGAAGTAGCGTCCCATCAGGCTGTCGCCTCCGCGCTTGTAGATGTCGAGGCGGGCGCTACCGGTGACGATCATGCGCATCCGGTCCTCGTAGAGGTCGAAGAACCCTTTGAGGAACGACTTCCACCGAACGAACTTGTGGATTTCGTCGAGGACGAGGACCGGCTTGCTCTCCCGAACCACATTCAGTCCGGCCGCGCCGGCGAGTCCCGCCGCATCGCCCGCGACAAGGCGCCGGGTCTCCAGATCGTCCCAAGTGAAATACCGGTCAGAAAGGGATTTCGCGAGTGTGGTCTTTCCGCACTGGCGTGGTCCGGCGAGGAAGGCCATCTGGCGGTTGTCGCGCAGATGTTCTTCCAAAACCGCCTCGTAGATTCGTTTTCTGGACACCGTGGCTTGCATGGCGCGGACTCTATCGGAATCCGCTTGAAATGTCAATACCAAATCAGTGAATACGCTAGAATGGTAAATACCAAACTTGTGAATACGCTAGAATGGTATTCACGGAGAGCGCCCGGCTGCGGACGCTACAGGAATTCGCGCGGGTCGGTGATGCGGCCGGTGATCGCGGAGGCCGCGACGGTGAGGGGCGAGGCGAGGTAGATCGGGGCGGTCTTGCTGCCCATGCGGCCGATGAAGTTGCGGTTCGTGGTGGAGATCACGACCTCGCTGCCGTGCGTGCGGCCGAAGGTGTCCACCGGTCCGCCCAGGCACGCGGCGCAGCCGGGCGCGGAGACGGGGATGCAGCCCGCCTCGGCGAAGATGCGCTCCCAGGTCTTGCCGCCGATCTCGCGCGTGCGGATCGCCTCGGCGACCTCGACCGTGGCGGGGACGAGGAACGTGTCGATCGCGACCTTGCGGCCGTTGAGGACGCGCGCGGCCATCTCGAAGTCCTCGATCTTGCCGCCGGTGCAGGAGCCGACGTAGGCGCGGTCGAGTTTCACGTCGGCGCAGTCGGCGGCGGGTGCGTAGCGGTCCGGGCAGTGCGGGCGCGCGACGCACGGGACGAGCGTGGAGAGGTCGTAGGCGTATTCGGCCTTCACGGGCGCGTCGGGGTCGCCGGCGAGCGGCTCGAAGGGCTTGTCCGTGCGGGCGCGGACGTAGGCGAGCGCCTTGTCGTCCGCCGCGAAGATGCCGTTCTTGGCGCCGGCCTCGACGGCCATGTTGCAGATCGTCATGCGGTCCTCGATCGAGAGCTCGGCGCAGCCGGGGCCGGTGAACTCCAGCGCGCAGTAGGTCGCGCCGCCGGTGCCGAGGTCGCCGATCACGCGCAGGATGACGTCCTTGCCCGCGACGTAGTCCGGCTTCTTGCCCGTGAGCACGATGCGGATCGTCTCGGGGATCTTGACGAGCATCTTGCCGGTGCCCATCACGAAGCCGGCGTCGGTGTTGCCGATGCCGGTCGAAAACGCGCCGAGCGCGCCGTGCGTGCAGGTGTGCGAGTCCGTGCCGACGATCGTTTCGCCGGGGCGGACGTGCCCGAGCTCGGGGAGCGCCACGTGGCAGACGCCGCGGTAGCGGTTCGTCCACGGCGGGTAGAAGTAGGGCAGGTCCTGCTCCTTGGCGAAGTCGAAGAGCGTGGCGACGTTGCGGTGGGCCTTCTCGTCGCGCGTGTGGATGTAGTGGTCGGGGATGATCACGACGCCCTCGCGGTCGAAGACCTTGGCGTCTTCGCCGAACTCGCGCTTGAAGATGCCGATGGTGCCGGGGCCGCACACGTCGTGGGTGAGCAGGACGTCGATCTTGGCCCAGACGTTTTCGCCGGGCTGCACGGATTCTTTCCCGGCGGCGCGGGCGAGGATCTTTTCGGTGAGGGTCTGTTTCATGGTTCGCGGGTTCGCGGGTTCGAAAGTTCGGGGGAGGGACGCGACGGGGGCGGGATTCTAGCACGGCGGCGGCGGAAATGAAAGCGCAAAACCGCTGGACTTCCGGGCGGAGGTTTGGTAGAATGTGCGCGATTTTTGCCGCGGAGACCGGTTTTTCCACTGGGGGGGCCGCGGTCCGGAACCGTCCGAACACACTACCTGCAACGTCGCCATGTCGACCCTGAGCAACATCTGGAAGATCAAGGAGCTCCGCTCCCGCATTCTCTTCACCCTCGGCCTGATCTTCATCTGCCGCCTCATCGCGGTCGTCCCCACGCCCGGCGTGAACGGCGCGGCCATGGCGGACCTGATCGAAGCCAACCGCAGTTCCATGGGCGGCCTCATGGGCATGCTGGACATCTTCACCGGCGGCGCGCTCTCGCGCTTCTCGGTGGGCACGCTCTCGATCTGGCCCTACATCAACGCGAGCATCATCATCCAGCTCATGACGGCGATCGTCCCCTCGCTGGAGAAGATGGCGCGCGAGGGCGACGTGGGCCGCCAGAAGCTCACGCAGGTCACGCGCTACCTCACGCTCGCGCTCTGCGCCGGCCAGGCCTACGCGATCGCGGCCGGGCTCGAGTCCATGCGCTCCACGGCGGGCGTCCCGGTCGTCGCCTTCGGCGGCTTCGGCTTCCGCCTCCTCACCGTGATCGCCATGACGTCGGCCACGATGCTGGTGATGTGGCTCGGCGAGCAGATCACCGAGCGCGGCATCGGCAACGGCATGTCGGTGATCATCATGGTGAACATCTGCGCGCGCCTGCCCTACGCGATCTTCCAGACGGTGCTCAAGTTCTTCCCGCAGGGCGGCCAGCCCGCGGAGCTGAACTTCTTCACGCTGGTCTTCCTGCTCGCGCTCGCGTTCTTCGTCTTCGCCGGCACCATCCTGCTCACGGACGGCGTCCGCAAGGTCCCGATCCACACCGCGCGCGGCGCCGTGGGCGGGCGCGTCGCGGGCGGGCGCTCGACCTACATGCCGCTGCGCGTGAACTACGCGGGCGTCATGCCGATCATCTTCGCCGGCCCGATCCTCACGGTCGTGGGCTGGCTCTTCAAGCACGTGGACGCGTCCTGGCTCGTCTGGCTCAAGAACTACGGCAACAACCTCTACAACGGCTACGGCCAGCCCGGCCCCTGCTTCCTGATCTCCTACGCCGTGCTGATCCTCTTCTTCTCGTTCTTCTGGATCGCCACGCAGTTCAACGCCGTCCGGATCGCGGACGACATGAAGGCCTCCAACAGCTACATCCCCGGCATCCGCCCGGGCATGCCGACGGCCGAGTTCCTGGACCTGACGATGACGCGCGTCACCGTCATCGGCTCGGTGGGCCTGATCGTCATCGCGCTGCTCCCGTCCCTGCTCCGCAGCTGGGGCGGCGGCCAGCTGCCCGCCGAGCTCGCCTCGTTCTTCGGCGGCACGTCGCTGCTGATCATCGTCGGCGTCGCGCTCGACACCATGCGCCAGATCGAGTCCTACCTCGTGATGCGCGAATACGACGGCTTCCTGCGCCACGGCCGCATCCGCGGCCGCGCGGGCTAACACCAACCCGACAACAAGACCCATGAAGAAGACGCTCCTCGCCGCCGCCCTCGCGGCCGCCGCGATCGCCGCGCCCGCCGCGACGCCCTCCGAAACCGCCGCCCTCGCGGCCGCCAAGCAGTTCTACGCCGCCAAGGGCGGCGATTTCGCCGCTGCCTGGAACGCCCTCCCCGCCTCCTACCAGAAGGAAATCGGCGAGGTCGTGAAACTTTTCGCCACGAAGATCGACGCCGATCTCTGGACCGGCGCGCAGGGCGCCCTCAAGAACGTCGCCGGCGCGGCCCTCAAGAAGGCCGAGTTCGCGTTCGAGGACGAAGAGGACCGCCCCGACATGATCCGCCTCGTCTCCAAGGCCGCCGCCGTCCTCAACGCCGCGACCTACGAGGACGTCAAGGCCGGCAACATCGCCAAGGTGCTCGCCGCCAAGCCGCTCCAGATGCCCGGCGTGACGGACGCGCTCCCCGCCTTCAAGGTGCCCGCGCTCACGGCCAAGCAGAACGCGGACGGCACGGTCGAAATCTCCGACGGCGACGACGACGAGACCTTCGCGCTCGTCGACGGCAAGTGGATCCCGAAGGACCTCACCGAGGATTTCGAGGAGAGCATGAAGGAAGCCAAGGCCAATCTTGCGACCTTCGAGATCCCGGCCGCGATGAAGCCGCAGCTCGCGGCGATGTTCCCGATGGTCTCCAACGCCGCCAAGAAGGCCGCGAAGGCCCAGACCAAGGAAGATTTCCAGCAGTCCATGATGCAGGGCTTCATGCCCTTCATGATGATGGCCATGTCGATGCAGGGCGGCATGGGCGCCGACATGGACGAGGACGACGGCGAAGTCGAATACGACATGGCCGAATAGCCGCGCGTTCCGCGGATCCGCGGGGCGGCGATGTCGTGCGACATCGCCGCCCCGTCCGTTTCGTCCGGATCCCGCGGCTCCGCCGTGCCGCGTGCCGCGTAATCGGTCAGGAATCGGGGGTGGCGGCTACGCCGTCGTCGCATGCGGCGGCGTCGCATGAGAAGCTGTTCCCGATCGCGGGGCCGCTCGAAGACCGCGCGGAGCGGGCGGATTCGCGGGCGTCGCTCGCTCGGCGGGGTGAATCCCGCCGTCGCTCGCGCCGCCTCGCGACTCCATCCCGCCCGCGCGGCCTCCTCGCTGTCCCCCC
>JAFTHC010000160.1 GCA_017457625.1 Kiritimatiellia bacterium | reverse complement strand
GCGGGATTCACCCCGCCGAGCGAGCGACGCCCGCGAATCCGCCCGCTCCGCGCGGTCTACGAGCGGCCCCGCGATCGGGAACAGCTTCTCATGCGACGACGCCGCATGCGATGACGGCGCAGACCCCCGATTCCTGACCGATTACCGCGCGCGCCCGGCGCGCGAAAACGCTTTTCCTCGCGGCGGCGCTCTGGTATACTCGCGCGCATCCGACCACGAAAGGACCTCTCCGATGCGCCGAAGCCTCCTTGCCGCCATCCTTCTTTCCTCGCTCTGCGCCGCCGCGGCCGAACCCGCCCGCTTCGCGCTGGTCCGCTCCGATTCGGGGAGCGGCGGGACCGACGACGGCGTGTTCTCGCTGGATGAGTCGACGCTGCGCCTTTCCTGCATGGAGGAGTCGCCGCGCGATCCCGCGCCCGGCCGGTCCGCCGTGGCGATCTTGTGCCACGGATTCGCGGGGCGGAAGGAATCGTTTCTTTTCGACGCGCTCTCGAAGGCGATCCGCGAGCGGGGGATCGCGGTGGCGCGCTTCGACTTCAACGGCCACGGCGAAAGCGGCGGATCGTTCGACCGCATGACGGTCTCCAACGAGGTGCTCGACGTCGAAACCGTGGTCGACCACTACCGCCACGTCCGCGGCGCGCGCGTGGCGCTCGTCGGCCACTCGCAGGGCGGCGTCGTGGCCGCGCTCGCGGCCGGGGCGCTCGGGGACGGCGCCGTCGAGGCGCTCGCGCTGCTCGCGCCCGCCGCCGTGCTGCGCGAGGACGCGCAGCGCGGCCGCGTTTTCGACGCGGTCTTCGATCCGCTCGATCCGCCGTTGGCCGTTCCGGTCATGGGCGGGAGCCGTCTGCTCGGCCGCGACTACGTCCTCGGCGCGCAGCAAACCGATCCGTATCCGGCCGTCGCGCGGTTCGGAGGCCCGGTGCTCGTCGTCCACGGCCAGGCCGACACGGTCGTCCCGTGGTCCTGCGGCCAGCGTTTCGCGGACGTCCGCCCCGACGGCGCGGAGCTCGTCCTGCTGCGGTCGGCCGACCACTCCTTCACGCGGTGGGAAGACACGGTCGCCGGCGTCGTCGCGGATTTTCTCGCGAAGAGCTTCGGGTTCGTTCCGCCGGAGCCCGCGGAGCCCGCGGAGTCGGTTGCCGCCGAAGACAATCACGCGGAGTCCGCGGAGGTCCCGGAGTCGGATTTTGGATTGGTGGACCATGGAGGCAATGGCGGCAATGGCGAACAATCCCCCGAATCGATGTCCGGTCCCGAATCCGCGGCTCCGGCCGTTCCCGTCGAGATGCCGCCCGACATCCGGGGCGATTTGCAGGCGTTCCTGGAAGCCCTAGACACGCAGAGTGAGGCTGTGTCCGGTCCCGAAGTCGCGGGCGCCGCCGAAGAAAATCACGCGGAGAACGCAGAGAACGCTGAGCCGATTCCCGAAGTCGCGGGCGCCGCCGAAGAAAATCACGCAGAGAACGCAGAGAACGCAGAGCCGGTTCCCGAAGTCGCGGGCGCTACCGAAGAAAATCACGCAGAGAACGCAGAGAACGCAGAGCTGGTTCCCGAAGTCGCGAGCGCTACCGAAGAAAATCACGCGGAGGCCGCGGAGGCCGCGGAGTTGGTTGCCGCCGAAGAAAATCACGCGGAGAACGCAGAGAACGCAGAGCCGGTTCCCGAAGTCGCGGGCGCCGCCGAAGAAAATCACGCGGAGGCCGCGGAGGCCGCGAAGTTGGTTGCCGCCGAAGAAAATCACGCAGAGAACGCAGAGAACGCAGAGCCGATTCCCGAAGTCGCGGGCGCCGCCGAAGAAAATCACGCGGAGTCCGCGGAGTCGGGTTTTGGATTGGCGGACAATGGTGGCAATGGTGGCAATGGCGAACAAACTCCGTTGGATTCCGTCCAGGCGCTGGCCGCGGCGCTTCCCTCGCTTCCGATCGCGTCGAACGGCTCCGTGATCAACATCCTGGCGGCGCCGAACGGGCTCACGTGGCAGGGTCTGGAAGTCGAAGAGGAGGACATGATCGACCGCCTGCGGATTTTCGGCGAGAGCATTCCCGACGCCTACATCCGCATCCAGGCGTTCCCGGAAACGCCGTTCGCGCGCGTCAAGGCGCTCGTCGACGCCGCGAAGGACTCGGGCTTCACGCGGATTTCGGTCGTCCTTCCGTCTTTCCGGTAGTCGCGCGCGATGATCGAAGAACTGTCGGTGCGCGGCCTCGCGGTCGTGGAGAAGGCGGACATCTCGTTCGGCCCGGGTCTCAACGCCGTGACCGGCGAAACGGGCGCGGGCAAGTCGGTCCTCCTCTCCGCGATCGGGCTCCTCACCGGCCAGCGCGGCGACCGCGCGGAGGTGCGCGCCGGCGAAACGCAGGCCGACGTCCGCGCGCGGATCGTCCTGCCGCCCGCGACGCTCGCGGACGTGGCGCCGATCCTCGAAGAGGCGGGCCTGGACCCGTGCGAGGACGGCGCGCTGCTGCTCCGGCGCACGCTCTCCGCCAACGGTTCCGGCCGCTGTTTCGCGAACGGCGGCCCCGCCACGGTGCAGACGCTGCGCCGCATCGGCGCGCGGCTCGTGGACTTCCACGGCCCGCACGACAACCAGTCGCTGCTCGACCCGGCCTTCCAGCTCGAGGCGCTCGATTCGTTCGGCGCGTGCGCCGCCGAGCGCGCGGCCTACGCGGAACGCTGGGCCGCCCTGCGCGCCCTGCGCGCGGACGCCGAGGCGCTGCGCGGAGGGGACGAAGGCGCGGTCGCGCGCGAAATCGACCTGCTGCGCTACCAGGTGCGCGAAATCGAAGAGGCCGCCCTCGACCCCGAGGCGGACGGCGACGCGCTGCGCGGCGACTACGCGGCCGCCACCAACGCCGCGCGCATCCTGGAGCTCGGCTCCGGCGCGTGCGCCGCGCTTTCGGAGGCGGACGGCAACGCGGTCGACGCCGTCGCCGCGGCGGTGCGCGCGCTCGAGGAAATGCGCGACCTGTCCTCGAAGGACGCGCCGGCCTGGCTCGAAGAGCTGACGGACCTTTCCGCGCGCCTTTCGGATCTCTCGCGCGACGTTTCCTCGACGCTGTCGCGGCTCGACGCCTCGCCCGAGCGCCTCGCCGGACTCGAAGCGCGCATGTCGCTCGTCGAAACGCTCCGCCACAAATACGGGCGCACGGTCCCGGACGTGCTCGCCTTCCTCGGGCGCGCCAAGGAACGCCTCGCCGGGCTGGAGGGCCGCGGCGAACGCCTCGCGGCGCTCGAAAAGGAAATCCGCGAAGCCGACGCCGCCGTGCGCGCCGCGGGCCGCGCGCTCTCCGGAAAACGCCGCAAGGCCGCGGGCGCGCTCGCGAAGGCCGTCGTGAAGGAGCTCGCCGACCTGGGCCTCGCGAAAGCCGGCTTCGACGTGCGCGTCGAACCGGGCGAGCCGAAGGAAAGCGGGCTGGACGACGTCGGGTTCGGCTTCGCGCCGAACCCCGGCGAACCGATGCGGCCGCTGCGCCAAATCGCGTCCAGCGGCGAAATCTCGCGCGTCATGCTCGCGCTCAAGACCGTCCTGGCCGCCCACGACCGCATCCCCGTGCTCGTGTTCGACGAGATCGACGCCAACGTCGGCGGCGAGATCGCGCGCGTCGTCGGCCGCAAGCTCGCCGCGCTCGGCGCCTCGCGCCAGGTCCTGTGCATCACGCACCTGCCCCAGGTCGCCTCGTGCGCCGCGACGCATTTCGTCGTGAGCAAGGAAATCCGCGGCGGGCGGACCTTCACGTCGATCGGACCCGTCGAAGGCGAGGCGCGCGTGGACGAACTGGCGCGCATGCTCGGCGGCGAAAAACTCACGAGCGTCGTCCGCCGCCACGCCGCGGAACTGCTCTCGAAAAAGGACTAGGGAACCGTGCTTGGAACCATCCGGACCACCGTTCTGCCGAACGGCTGCCGCGTCGTCACCTCCGCCATGCCGGGCGTCGACAGCTTCTCCCTGTGCTTCGACGCCGGGACGGGCGGCCGCTTCGAGCGCCCCGCCGAAGGCGGCTTCAGCCACTTCCTCGAGCACATGCTCTTCAAGGGTTCGCGCAAGCGCCCCTCCACGAAGGCGATCTCGCGGCCGCTGGAGCGCGTCGGCGGCCAGTTCAACGCCTACACCTCCGCCGAGCACACGTGCTTCCACGCGCTCGTGCCGGCGGACGCCGCGGCGCTCGCGGCGGACGTCCTGGGCGACATGTTCGCGCACCCGCTCTTCGACCCGGCGGAGATCGAACGCGAGCGCCTCGTGGTGCTCGAGGAAATCAAGATGTACCACGACGACCCGGCGTCCCACGCGGCGGACCTGTCGCTGGCGGGCCTGTGGCCGCGCCACCCGCTCGGCCGCCCGGTGCTCGGCACGCCCCGCACGCTCGAGGGCGCGGGCCACGGCGAGCTCGCCGCCTACCACCGCGCGCGCTACTCGGCGCGCGGGACCGTCGTGGCCGCGGCGGGCCGCCTCGAGCACGAACGCGTCGTGGACCTCGTCCGCCCCTGGGCCGAAGAACTTCCCGCGGGGCCCGCGCCGGCGGCCCTCCCCGCCTCGCGCGCCGCGGCGCCGGCGCCCGTGACGGCGGACCTGCGCGAGACGCAGCAGGTGCAGGCCGTCGTCTCGTTCCGCTCCTTCGGCCGCGCCGATCCGCGCCGCTCGGCGGCGACGCTGCTCAGCCACCTGCTCGGCGGCGGGCTCACCTCGCGCCTCTTCATGAGCGTGCGCGAACGCCACGGCCTGGCCTACTCGATTTCGTCGGCCAACCAGGGCTTCCGCGACGCGGGCGCCTTCCAGGTCTACGCGGGGCTCGACGCCGCGCGCGCCGCCAAGGGCCTCGCGCTCGTGGCGCGCGAGCTGCGCGCCTTCGCCGAAAAGGGCCCCGGCGCGCGCGAGTTCGCGGACGCCCGCCGCGCCCTGGCCGGCATGCAGCGGCTCGGCGGCGAAACGTCCGCGAGCCAGATGTCGTGGATTCTCTCGAAACTGCGCTGGTTCGGGCGCGTGGAGACGCCGGACGAAGTCGTCGCGCGCCTTCTCGCGGTGCGGCCGGAGGAGGTGCGCGACCTGGCGCGCGACCTCTTCCGGCCCGACAACCTCTCGCTCGCGCTCGTCATGCCGCGCGGCGGCGCCGACACGCCCGAAACGCTCCTCGACGCGGCGCGCCTCTAGCGCCGGCGCGCGGCCAGCGCGGGCCGCAGCGCCGCGGCCGAGCGGCCGGCCGGCGAGGCGAGCAGCGCCTTCGCGACCGCGCGCGCCTGTCCGACGCGTTGGCGCAGCGGCGCCGGGAAGGAGAACGCCGCCGCCGCGCCGTCCTCGAGCAGGACGGCGGCGGGCAGGGGATCGTCCAGGCCGTGGGCGCGGCGCACCGCCTGCGCGAGGCGCCGCGCGCGCAGGAGCGAATCGTAGCGCGGCGCGAGGTCCGGCGCGTTTTGCGCGAGCCAGCCGCGCAGGCCGGGCGCGCGCCCGCCGAACCGGCCGTCCGCGCCGTGCAGGCGCGTCGGCGGAAGCGTCGCCTCCAGGTCGAGCAGGAGCGAACCGAGGCGGAGGACCTGCGGCGTCCGGCCGCGTCCGCCGCGGGCCGCGGCCCAGGCCGCGCGGAGGGCGTCCGCGTCCGGCGCCGGCGCCAGCGAGCGCCGGCACAGGCGGCCGGCCGGTTCCGCGGCGCGGCCGCGCT
>JAFTHC010000159.1 GCA_017457625.1 Kiritimatiellia bacterium | reverse complement strand
TACGAGCGCTTCCTGGACTGGCGCGCCGCGAGCGGCCGCTCCGCCGCCGAGGTCGCCGCCACGCCGCCGCAGGGCGCGCTCGCCGCGCGGGCCGACTGGGAGGACTGCATGGCCGCGAAGGGCGCGCTGCGGCGCGAGTTCACGACGCGCAACTACAAGCAGGTGCTGCAGTTCGTGGCGGCGCACGGAAACGGCCTGCGCAACACCGCGCTCTACTGCGCCCTGGCGGTCCTCGTCGCGCTGCTGGTGAACCCGCTCGCCGCCTACGCGCTGAGCCGATTCAAGCTGCCCGGCACCTACCGGATCCTGCTCTTCTGCATGGCGACGATGGCCTTCCCGGGCGAAGTCTCGATGATCCCGTCGTTCCTGCTCCTCAAGCGCTTCCCGCTCGTGCCGCTCGGCGCGGCCGTCGCCGCGATGGTCCTCGCGTGGCTCCTCGCCTCGCGCCTGCCGCGCGACCCGCGCCGGCGCCTCCCGCCCGGTTTCCGCGGGCTCGTCGCGCTCCTCGCCGCGTGCGCCGCGGGCGGGCTCTCCGCGTGGGCGCTGGGGCCGGCGCGCGCCACGACGAGCCTGCTCAACACCTTCGCCGCGCTCGTGCTGCCCGGCGCCGCCAACGGCTACTTCATCTTCCTGCTGAAGGGCTTCTTCGACTCGCTCCCGCGCGAGCTCTTCGAGGCGGCGGAGCTCGACGGGGCAGGGGAGTGGACGAAGTTCTGGCACCTCGCGATGAACCTGAGCAAGCCGATCCTCGCGGTCATCGCGCTGGGGGCGTTCACCGGCGCCTACGGGGCGTTCATGATGGCGCTCGTCATCATCCCGGACGAATCGATGTGGACGCTCATGGTGTGGATCTCGCAGCTGCAGGCGGGCGCGCACGGCGCCGTCGTCTACGCCTCGCTCGTCATCGCCGCCCTCCCGACCTTCCTCGTTTTCGCCCTCTGCCAGAACGTCATCATCCGCGGCATCGTCGTCCCCACCGAGAAGTAAAGCCATGGCATCCGTTTCCCTCCGCAACGTCCGCAAAGTCTACCCCGGCGGCGCCGTCGGCGTCGAAGACGTCGATCTCGAGATCCGCGACGGCGAGTTCGTCGTCCTCGTCGGCCCGTCGGGCTGCGGCAAGTCCACCACGCTGCGCATGATCGCGGGGCTCGAGGAGATCACCTCGGGCGAGATCGCGATCGGCGGGCGCGTCGTGAACGACGTCCTCCCGAAGGACCGCGACATCGCGATGGTCTTCCAGAACTACGCGCTCTACCCGCACATGACCGTGCGCGAGAACCTCGCCTTCGGCCTGAAGCTGCGCAAGGTCCCGAAGCCCGAGATCGAGCGCCGCATCGCGGAGGCGGCCGCGGTCCTCGGCATCGAGCCCTACCTCGAGCGCCGCCCGAAGGCGCTCTCCGGCGGCCAGCGCCAGCGCGTCGCCGTCGGCCGCGCGATCGTTCGCAACCCCGCCGTGTTCCTCTTCGACGAGCCGCTCTCCAACCTCGACGCGAAGATGCGCGCGCAGATGCGGGTCGAGATCAAGCGGCTGCACGCGCGGCTCGGCGCGACGATGGTCTACGTCACGCACGACCAGACCGAGGCGATGACGATGGGCGACCGGATCGTCGTGATGGAGGGCGGACGCATCCGCCAGGCGGGCGCGCCGCTGGAGGTCTACGGGCGCCCGGCCGACCGCTTCGTGGCGGGGTTCATCGGCACGCCGCCGATGAATTTCTTCGAGGGCCGCGTCGAGCGCGGCGCCGGCGCCGCCCCGGTCTTCCGCCTCGGCGCCGCGGCGCTCCCGCTGCCGGACGCCTGGCGCGACCGCGCCGCGGCGCTGGCGGACGGCCCCGCGACGCTGGGCGTGCGGCCGGAGGCCGTCGCCCCGGCGGCGCCCGGCGCCGCGGGCGCGGCGCTCGAGGCGGAGGTGGATGTCGTGGAGCCGATGGGCGCGGAGACCTACGTCTACGCGGCGGCGGAGGGCGCGTCGTTCATCGCGCGCGTCCCCTCCGGCGCGCCGGTGCGCGCCGGCATCCGCGCGCGTTTCCTCCTCGACCTCTCCCGCGCCTCGCTCTTCGGAACCGACGGCCGCGCTGTCGTGTAGGTGCGCGCGCCGCCACGCCGCCAGCTTCCCGCGCCCCGTTTCGCCTCCGCGCGGTCCGGCGGCCGCGGCGGGGTGCTATTCGAGGATCGCGTAGAACGGGAGACCGTGCGCGCCGACCGCCTCCAGCGTGGCGCGGACGAACGGCGTGTCCACGTCGGTGCAGTCGATGCGCAGGCGGATCGTCCCGGCCATGGCTTCGCGCACCGCGGGGTCGCGCAGCGTCGTGCGCTCCATCTTGCGGCACGCCGCGCACCAGTCCGCCGTCAGCGCGAGCAGGACGGGGCGCCCCGTGGCGTCCGCCGCCACGGCCGCCGCGGCGGGGTTGGAGATCCAGCCTTCGCCCTCGGGCGGCGCCGTGGGGATCGCGATCCGGACGGCCTGGAGCAGGAAATGGACGGCGGCCAGGAGGAACAGCGCCGCGAAGAGCTGCTTGACGCGCTTCATCCACGCGCCGGGCTTGGGCAGCACCGCGAGCCCCGCGCCGAGCAGCGGCCACGGAAGCGCCATGCCGAGCCCGAGCGCGAACGGGACGGCCGCGCCGAAGGAATCGCCCGTGCGCAGCAGTTCGGCCGACACGACGAGCGCGCCGACGAGCGCCGGCGCGACGCAGGCCCCGGCCAGGAGCGCCGAGCCCGCGCCCGCCACGAAAGCGCGGGCGAGGGCGAAGGCGCCGGACGGCCCCGCCGCGTTTTCCGCGCGGGAGCGCGGCTTGCGCCGCGGCAGGAGATTGCGGAGGGAGGAGAAGTCGAGGCGGATCGCGTCGAGCATCGCGAGCGCGAGCAGGCAGAAGAGGATCGCGAACGCGACGTGGAACGCGACGTGCGCGTGCAGGAAACCGAACGCGCGGCCCGTCGCCGCCGAGAAGAGCCCCAGCGCGCCGTAGCACAGCGCGATGCCGAGACCGAACGCGCAGCCGAGCGCGAATCCGCCGCGGCGCGAGCGCCGCCCCGCGCCCGCGCCGAGCAACGCGAGGTTCACGGGGACGAGCGGCAGCACGCAGGGCGTGAGGTTCAGGAGAAAGCCGCCGAGCAGCAGCGAGAGCAGGTAGGGCCACCGGCGGCGCGGCGGGGCGGGGGAGGGAGGGG
>JAFTHC010000158.1 GCA_017457625.1 Kiritimatiellia bacterium | reverse complement strand
GCGGGATTCACCCCGCCGAGCGAGCGACGCCCGCGAATCCGCCCGCTCCGCGCGGTCTCCAAGCGGCCCCGCGATCGGGAACAGCTTCTCATGCGACGCCGCCGCATGCGACGACGGTGCCGCCCCCCGATTCCTGACCGAATACGCAGCCGAGCGGGCTCAAGCCGGGCGGAGGCGCAGGAGCAGGTCGGCGCCGGTGCGTTCCATCGCGGCGAAGCGGAAGCGCGGCGCGGTCGGCAGGTCGAAGGGAACGGCGCCGAACGTCCGGAGCGAGCCTTCGCCGAGGACCGTCGGCGCGACGAAGAGCGACAGTTCGTCGACGAGACCGGCGGCGAGGAGCGAGGAGGCGAGACCCGCGCCGCCTTCGCAGAGCGCGCGCAGGAAACCCGCCGCCCCGAAACGCGCGAGCAGCGCGCCCGGGTCGAGCGCCGGCGGTCGGGCGCCCTGCGAACCGGGCGGGAAGAGAAGCGGCAGCTCCCAGACCTCCGCGCCGGCCGCCTCCCACGCGCGGCGGCGCTCCGGCTGGCAGAGCGAAGAGGTCGCCACGATCGTTTCGTCCGCATGGCCGTCCGCGAAGATTTGCGCGGTCGGGGGCACGCGCCCGAGCGCGTCCAGCACGCAGCGCCGCCCGGGGAGGCCCGCGAAGTCCGGCGGCACGCCGCGCCGCCGCAGCGACGGGTCGTCCGCGAGCGCGGTCCCGGCGCCGACGAAGACGACGTCCGCCCGGCGGCGCATCGCGTCCACCGCCGCGCGCGATTCGGGGCCGGAAATCCATTTCGAGACGCCCGCGTGGTCGGCGATGGCGCCGTCGAGCGACTGCGCCATTTTGAGTCCGACCCACGGAAGCCCCGTGCGGACGTGTTTGAAGAAGGCTTCGACGAGCGGCCGCGCCTCCGCGGCGCAGACGCCCTCGGCGACCTCGACGCCCGCGGCGCGCAGCGCGGCGAAACCGCGGCCCGCGTGGCGCGGGTTTTCGTCCGCCACGGCGGCGACGACGCGCGAAACGCCGGCGGCGAGGATCGCCTCGGTACACGGCCCGACGCGCCCCGCCGTGCAGCAGGGTTCGAGCGTCACGTAGAGCGTGGCGCCGCGCGCCGCGCCGGGCGGCGCGGCGGCGAGCGCCGCGGCCTCGGCGTGGGGGCCGCCGGCGCGCGCGTGGTGTCCGCGCGAGACCTCGCGGCCGTCCTTCACGAGCACCGCGCCGACGGGCGGGTTGGGACGCGTCCCGCCCTCGCCGAGGCGCGCTTCGGCGATCGCCTCGCGCATCCAGCGCGCGTCATCCTCCGATACAACGTCGTTCACGGGACCGTGTCCTGGCGCGGGGTTTCGCTAGAAGCGGACGTTGAGGATCGGCAGGAAGGGGACGGCCGACTCCTGCACGTAGTTGCCCAGGCCGATCTGGACGCCCGAGAGCGTCCGCGTCGAGTTGAAGAAGCCGATCTGCACGCCGGAAACGGACGTGGCGCCGTTGAGCAGGCCGATCTGCACGCCGCGGACCGATTCGGCGAAATTGAACGCCGCGACCTGGACGCCGCGCATCGTCCCGTCGACGCGGTTGTAGAACGGCGCCGCCTGCACGCCGGAAAAGTCGCCGGTCGCGCCGGTCGCCAGGAGCGCCAGGTCGAGGCCCGTCACGTCGTGGTGCGAGACGTAGGGAAGGCCGAGGCGGAGGCCGACGACGTCCGACTCTTCGGAGCCGACCTGCAGCGGCGGGACGACGCCGAGCGCGAGCACGGGGACGACGGGGCGGTCGCGGTCCGCGGGCGCGTCGCCGGGACGGGGGGGGGCCGGGGAACGCTCCGCCGCGGACGCGGCGGCGGCCAGGAAGGGAAGGAGGAAAAGAAGTTTCGTTGCTCGCATGACGGATTCTCCGCAGTGCCGGCGGGCGCCTTGGCGGACCCGGACCGCCCGCGTGCACCCGGCGGCGGTGCATCATACCCGCCGCCGCGCGCGCCTGTCAACGGGCGCGGCTTGCCGTTCCGGGCGGCGTTTTGCTAGACTTCGCGCCATGAACTACGTTTCCACGCGCGGGGGCGTCGCCCCGATTCCGTTCAAGGAAGCCGTCATGATGGGCCTGGCCCGCGACGGCGGCCTGCTCCTGCCCGAGTCGTTCCCCGACGTGCGCGACCGCCTCGCCGCGTGGTCAAAACTGCCCTACGGGGAGCTCGCCTTCGAGGTGGTCCGCCTTTTCGCGGACGACATCCCCGAGGCGGACCTGCGCGAAATCGTCCGCAAGTCCTACGCGGCGTTCCGCCCCGTCCCGCCGGCGCCCGACCAGGCCTGGACCGGCCCGGAGCCCGTGCCCGTGCGCCCCGCCGGCCCCGTGCACCTCATGGAGCTCTTCCACGGCCCGACGCTCGCGTTCAAGGACGTGGCGCTGCAGTTCCTCGGCAACCTCTTCGAATACGTCCTCGGCGAGAGCGGCCGCGAGCTCAACGTCGTCGTGGCCACGTCCGGCGACACCGGCTCGGCCGCGATCCACGGCCTGCGCGGGCGCAAGGGCGTGCGCGTTTTCGTGCTGCATCCGGCCGGGCGCGTTTCGCCCGTGCAGGAGCTCCAAATGACGAGCGTCCTGGACGACAACGTCTTCAACGTCGCGCTCGGCGGCACGTTCGACGACGCGCAGCGCATCGTCAAGACGCTCTTCTCCGACCTTCCGTTCAAGGACGCGCACAGGCTCGGCGCGGTGAACTCCATCAACTGGGCGCGCGTGCTCGCGCAGGTCGTCTACTACTTCTACGGCGCGTTCCGCACGATGGAGCGGACGGGCGCCTCGGAGGTCTCGTTCTCCGTCCCGACCGGCAACTTCGGCGACGTCTTCGCCGGCTACGTCGCCGCGCGGATGGGCCTGCCGGTGCGGCGCCTGGTCGTCGCCACGAACGAAAACGACATCCTGGCGCGCTTCTTCTCGACGGGCGTCTACGCGCGCGGCGAGGTCGTCCCGACGCTCTCGCCCTCGATGGACATCCAGGTCGCCTCGAACTTCGAGCGCTGGCTCTTCCTGCACGCGGGGCGCGACGCCGCGCGCGTCCGCGCGTGGATGGACGGTTTCGCGGCGACCGGCTCGATCGAACTGCCCCGCCTGGCGGACGGCACGCTCGACCCCGTCCTTCGCCCCGGCCGCGCCGACACCGCCGCGACGCTGGAGACGATCCGGCGCTTCCACGCGGATTTCGGCGCCCTGCTCGACCCGCACGCCGCGGTCGGCGTGTCCGCGGCGCTCGCGGCCCCCGGCGCCGGCGAGCCCGTCGTCTGCCTCTGCACCGCGCATCCGGCCAAGTTCCCGGACGCCATCGCCCGCGCGACGGGCGACGCCTCGCTCGCGACCCATCCCGCCGTCGAGGCGCTCAAGGGCGCGCCGACGCGCAAGTTCCCGCTCCCGGCCGACGCGAAGGCCGTCGCGGACTTCGTCGCCGCGCGCACGTGACCGGAGACCGCGCCGTGAAGCCCGCCGTCCTCCCGTCCCTCCTCGCCGCCGACCAAGGCCGCCTCGCCGACGAAATCCGCCGCGCCGCGGACGCCGGCGCGGACGAGCTGCACGTCGACGTGATGGACGGCGTCTTCGTGCCGAACCTCTCCTTCGGCCCGGCCGTCGTGGAGCTGGCCGCGCGCGTCGCGCCGGACCTGCCGCGCAACGTCCACCTCATGCTCGCGCATCCGGACCGCCGCCTCGAGGCGTTCGCTCGCGCCGGCGCCACGACGGTTCTCGTGCACGTCGAATCTTCGTGCTTCGTCGAAGGCGCGCTGCGCCGCATCCGGGCGCTCGGCTGCCGCGCCGGGCTCGTCCTCAACCCCCTCACGCCGGCCGCGGCCGCCCTGCCCTACCTGCCGCTCGTCGACGAAATCCTCCAGATGACGGTCTTCCCCGGCTTCGGCGGGCAGCCGTTCATGCGGGAGACGCTGCCCAACCTGCGCGCGCTGCGCGCCGCCGCGCCGGCGCTGCCGCTGATGGTCGACGGCGGCGTCACGCGCGCGACCGCCGCCGGCGCGGCCGCCGCCGGCGCGACCAAGTTCGTGGCGGGGTCCGCGCTCTACGGCGCCGCCGACATGGCCGCCGAAATCGCCGCCCTGCGGGAGCTCGCGTCGTGACGAAGAAGGAACTGCTCGCGCTGCTCGACGGCGTCCGCGCCGGAACCGTGGCGCCGGACGAGGCCGCGCGCCGCCTGCGCGCCGCGCCGTTCGAGGACCTCGGCTTCGCCAAGGTGGACCACGCCCGCGCGCTGCGCCAGGGCGCCGCGGAGGTCGTCTACGGCGAGGGCAAGACCGCGGAACAGGTCTGCGCCATCGTCCGCGCGCTGCGCGCCGGCGGCGCGCGCACCGTGCTCGCCACGCGCCTCTCGCCGGAGAAGGCCGCAGCGCTCGCCGCCGCGGAGCCCGGCGCGGCCTACGATCCGGTCAGCCGCCTCGCGGTCGCCGGCCCGCTCCCGGAGCCGGACGGCGCGGGCGAAATCTGCGTCTGCGCCGCCGGCACGAGCGACCTGCCGGTCGCCGAGGAAGCCGCGAAGACGGCCGAGGCGCTCGGCAACCGCGTCGTGCGCCTCTACGACGTCGGCGTGGCGGGGTTGGAGCGGCTGCTCGCGCACGTCGGCGAACTGCAGCGCGCGCGGGTCGTCGTCGTCGTCGCGGGCATGGAAGGCGCGCTCGCGAGCGTGGTCGGCGGCCTCGTCGACGCGCCCGTCGTGGCCGTCCCGACGAGCGTCGGCTACGGCGCCGCCTTCGAAGGCCTCGCGGCGCTCCTCGCCATGCTCAACTCCTGCGCCGCCGGCGTTTCGGTCGTGAACATCGACAACGGCTTCGGCGCCGGCTTCCTCGCTTCCCGCATCAACCACGCGACATGAAGACGCTCTACCTCCAACTCGAGTCCGGCGCGGCCGGCGACATGCTCGCCGCCGCGCTGCTGGAACTCGTCCCCGACCGCGCCGCGGCTCTCGCCCGCCTCGCCGCGGCGATGCCGCCCGGCGTGGAACTGCACGCCGCCCGCACGACACGCGGCGGACTCGCGGGCACGCTCCTGGACGTGTCCGTTCACGGAGAAGTCGAAGGTCGCGACCATCCGGACCATCACGACCATCACCACCACCACACGACGCTCGCCGAGGTCCGCGGGCGGATCGAGGCGCTGCCGCTGCCGGACGCGGTCCGCGCGGACGCGCTCGCCGTGTTCGATTCGATCGCGCAAGCCGAGTCGAAGGCGCACGGCGAGCCGGTCGATCACGTGCACTTCCACGAAGTCGGCTCGCTCGACGCGCTGGCGGACGTGGCGTGCGTCTGCGCGCTCATGGCGGAACTCGCGCCGGACCGCGTGCTCGCCTCGCCGCCGAACGCCGGCGGCGGCACGGTGCGCTGCGCGCACGGCGTCCTGCCCGTGCCCGCGCCCGCCACGGCGAACCTCCTCGAGGGCCTGCCGTGGCGGGGCGACGACCCCGCCGCGGGCGAACTCCTCACGCCCACCGGCGCCGCGCTGCTGCGGCGCTTCGTGGCGGGGTGGGGCCCGATGCCGTGCCTGCGCGCCGGGCGCGCCGGCGTCGGCCTCGGCCACCGGGAAATCCCCGGCCGCGCCAACGCCGTGCGAGCGTTCCTCGGCGAAGAGCCCTCCGCCGCCGCGGGCGGTCCGAACGGCCGCGTCTGCGAGCTGCTATGCAACATCGACGACATGACGGGGGAAGACCTGGCGCTCGCCTGCGACCGCCTGCGCGGCGAACCCGGCGCGCTCGACGTGTCGCTTTCGCCGCTCCAGATGAAGAAGGGCCGCCCGGGCCACCTGCTGCGCGTCCTCTGCCGCCCGGAGGCGGCGGACGCCCTTGCGGCCGCCGCGCTGCGCGGGACGTCCACCATCGGCGTGCGGCGCGTCGACTGCACGCGCTACGAGATGGCGCGCGAAATCCGCGTCGAGGGCGGCGTCCGCGTCAAGCACAGCGCCGGCTACGGCGCGGCGAAGACCAAGCCCGAAGCGGACGACCGCGCCGCGCGCCGCTAGCGCGCCGCGCCCCCGCCGGCCGCGTCGAGGAAGAGGCGGCCGTGGCAGAAGCGCAGCGCGCCGCCGTCCCGGAAGAAAGGCGGCGCCTCCGCGGCGCCGGGCAGGACGAAGAGCGCGGCGCCGCCGGCCGCCGTCTCCTCGAAGGCGAGACCGGCTCGGCGCAGCGTCCGCGCGGCGGATTCGCGTTCGCCGGCCGGCACGGCGACGACGGCGGGCGCGGCCGGATCGACGCGCGTGGCGGCGTCCAGCGCTTCGGGCCAGCGCCGCGAACGCGGATCGGTCGTCAGGGCCGGGTCGAGCCGGCCGTCCAGCCGCGCCAGCGCCCAGCGGTCGGCGTGCAGACGCAACGGCCCGCGGGCGGCGCGCAGGCGCTCCAGCGCTTCGCGGACCGCGGCGAGGTCGAACGCGGGCGCGCCGGGCCCGGCGAAAAGCCGGATGTCGGCGACAAGCGGCGGCGGCCACCCCGTCCGCGCCGGGAAGCGCAGGCGGAGCCGCGACACGGACCTCGGGGGCCAGCGCAACTGGAGGCGCTCGGCCGTCCCGCCGTGCCACGGGCGGGGCCCCGACCAGTAGTAGCCCGCCGGATGGCCGTTGCCGGCGAGCGGAACGCATTCGCCCGAGTCCGGATCGACGGCCTCGGCGAACGCGCCGGCGACCGGCGGCTCGGGCGCGCGGAACACGATCGATGCGCCGCACAGCGTCCGGGGTTCCGGGAATGCGATCTCGAGCGTTCCCGCCCCGTCCGGCCCGGGCGGGAGCGCGGCCGCCGTCGAGACGTCGTCGTCGAACACCTCGCCGCCGCGGTCGCGGCCGGCGGCGTCGAGCGCCGGCGCCTCTTCCGCCCCGGCGGCCTCGAACGCCGGCTCCGGCGGCACGGGCCGGACGAACGCCCCCGTGCCGCCGATCGCGCCCCGCGAAACGGAGCCGCACGTCGACGAAACGAACTCCTCGAAGTAGCCGTAGCCCTGCAGGACGGCCACGTCGTCGCTCCGGTCCATCCCGGCGTCGCGCCACGGTTCGCGGCAGCGCAGCGGGCAGACGAGCGTGATCTCCCGGTCCGACATCCAGCCGAGCCGGTCCAGCGCGTAGGAGGCGTAGACGTAGTCCGGGCGCCCGTCCGTCCCCGCCCGGACCTGCGCCAGCAGCGCCTCGCCCTCGCGCCGCATCTCGAGAAAGCGCCCGGCCGACGCGCCGAACTGCACGGCGCCGGCCGCGAGCGCGACGAGCGCGGCCGCCGCGGCGACCGCGCGCCGCCGCGCGCCGCCGGACGTCCAGCCCGCGAGCCCCGCGCCGCAGAAGAGCCACGTCGTGGCCGCGACCGGCAGCAGGTAGCGCGGCGGGCTCTTGGCGCCGAACGGCGTCTTGCCCCAGAGCAGCAGGAGAAGGAAGGCGTGCAGCGCGGCGACCGCGAGAAGCCGCAGCGCCGGCGCGCGGCGGGGGCGCAGCAACGCGCCCGCGAGGGCGAGCGCGCCGAGCGCCGCGAACGCGGCCGGCAGCGCGGCGGCGGCGGGGTGCGCGGCGTCCGCCCCGACGAACGTGCGCAGCGTCGGCCCGAGGATGGAGCGGACCGCGTTGTAGGTCCCGGTGGCCGGCAGCGTGCTCGAAAAGTCGAGCCCGCCCCAGTCGTTGGCGGCGTTCCAGATCCACCAGGGCGCGCTCCCCGCCAGGAACGCGGCCGCGCCCGGCCCCCAGACGCGCGGCGAAAAAGCCTTGGCGCGCAGGCGGCCGAGCAGGACGAGCCCCCCCGCCGCCAGCGCCGGCGCCGCGAGGAGGTTGTTCCAGAGCGCGAGACCGCAGGCGAGGCCGAACGCGGCGAACGGCGCCGGCCGCGGGCGCCCGCCGGGGTCCGAGACGAGCCGCGACGTGGCCGCGATCCCGCAGCCCGCGACCGCGAGCAGCACGGCGAGCGGGTAGCCCCCGCGCGGCGAAACGGAAAAGTGGTTCCAATACCACGGCCCGGGAAACGCGAAGAGCAGCGCGAACGCGGCGCCGGTCCAGCCCGCCGCCCGTTTCGCGAAAAACGCGACCGCCGCGCAGGCCAGCCACGCCACGAGCGCCGAGCCGAGCGCGACGAGGAACGGCGAAAAGCCGAAGACCGCGCACAACAGCGCGCTCGCGGCCGGCTCCAGCGAGCCCATGTAGGCCTGCCCGTAGAAGAAGACGGGAAAGCGCTCCCCCGCGGACATGTCGCGCACCATGTCCACGACGACCGCGTAGTCCGGACTCGGACTCAGGCACGCCGCCCGCGCCGCCCACGCGAGCCACGCGCCTTCGAGCGCGAGAAGCGCGAGCGCCAGCGTCCGCGACAGGGGGCGGAACGCGAGGAAAATCCGGGCTGCGGACGGCATCGGGACGCGGCGGCCGTCCGCCCCGCGCGGCTGCGCGGGGGCGGACGGCGGTCCGGGCTACTTGGCCTCGACGGCCTTGCGCAGTTCGTCGAGCTTGCGGGGCAGGCTCACGACCGCGCGGTAGAAGTCGAGGACGAACACGACGGACAGGTAGAGGGCGTAGGCGCAGACCGGCACGACGACCGGCGCCAGGGCGGAGGCCGAGAAGTCGGCGAACGCCTCGCCGCCGTTCGAGAAAACGTTCACGACGCCGACCGCGAACAGCACGATCGACGCGACGCCCACGAAGAGCGTGAGAAGCGACAGCACGAGCTTGAGCGGGAAGAGCAGGATCGTGATCGATTCCTCGACGGCGTTCGTCGGGTAGTCCGCCTTCAGGCCGATCAGGCCGGGATGCGAGAACACGACGATCGCGAGCAGGGACACGACCGCCGTCACGATCGCCGCGACGAGCGCGTCGGCCGTGAACTGCAGCAGCATCCAGATCGCGAAAACGAGACCGCCGAGACCGAACAGGATCTTCGCGACGTAAAGCAGCTCCGGACGGGCGGCCTCCGGCTCGGCCTTCTCGACGAACGACCGGGGCAGCGCCATCGCGCGCCCCGCCAGGTGCATCGAGAAGAGCGTCGCGACCAGGATGCCTACGTTGCCCAGGACGAACGAGAACGGCAGGTCGTAGCGGATGGCCGTGACGAGACCCACGACGAACGCGAGCACGCCCGAAACGCCGATCACGAGCGGCAGGAACTTGCCGATGAATCCGTTGGCGGCGGCGAGCCAGTCTTCCCACGGATGGTTTTCGACGAGGCCGAGGCACTTGGCGACGGCGGCGTCGACCTTGCCGGCGCAACCGGCGACTTTGCCGGCGACGGCTTCCGCCTTGGACGCGGCATCGAAGGTTTCTTCCGCCGGCGGGACGTCCTGCGGCTCCGGGTTCTGGATGTCTTCTTCGTTCATGGGTGTTGTCTCCGGACCGGCGGGGGCGGCGGACTGCCGCCCGGCTCCGTTCCGGTCCGTGCCCCGGAGAATACCACAACGCCCGCGCGGAAGGCAACAGCGCCGCGCCGCTACGCCTGCGGCGCGGCGGGAGCGGCGGCCGGAGCCGCGTTCGGCGCGACGTTCTGCGCGCGCACCTTGATGTGCAGCTCGCGCAGCTGCTTCTCCGAGACCGGGTGCGGGCTGTTCATCATCGGCTCCTGCGCCTTCTGGTTCATCGGGAAGGCGATCACCTCGCGGATGTTCTCCGAGCCGGTGAGCAGCATCACCATGCGGTCCACGCCCGGCGCCACGCCCGCGTGCGGCGGCGCGCCGTATTTGAACGCGTTGGCGAGCGCCGGGAACCGGTCGTAGACCTCCTGCGCCGGGTAGCCGCACAGCTCGAACGCCTTGAGCATCACGTCCGTGCGGTGGTTGCGCACCGCGCCGGAGCTCAGCTCGATG
>JAFTHC010000024.1 GCA_017457625.1 Kiritimatiellia bacterium | reverse complement strand
CATCGGCGCGCGCGTCTTCTCCAAGGACTTCATGCCCGCCGTCAAGGCGGCCTACGACGCCGGCATCCGCTGGTTCGAGGCGGGCGGCGGCGCCCGCTTCCAGGCGTGCTACTTCTACTGCCAGGAGGACGCCTACGACGTGATGGACCTCTTCCGCAAGACCTGCCCCGACGCGGACCTGCAGACGCTCTCCCGCGGCGTGAACGTCGTCGGCCTCGACTCGCAGCCCTCGGACATGATCAAGCTCCACGCCGAGACGTTCAAGAAGCACGGCATCTCCTCGATCCGCAACTTCGACGCGCTCAACGACGTGAACAACCTCAAGTGGTCCGGCCAGTGCATCCACGACGCCGGCCTCGCGCACGAGGTCGTCGTGACGATGATGGGCCTGCCCCCGGGGGTCGACAACCAGGGCACCCACACGCCCGCGTTCTACGCCTCGCGCGTGCAGCAGATCATCGACGCGAAGATCCCCTTCGACCGCCTCTGCTTCAAGGACGCCTCCGGCACCTCCACCCCCACCACGGTCCGCGAGACGATGAAGGAGGCCCGCAAGGTCCTCGAGAAAGCCTTCCCCGGCAAGCACGTCCACATCCAGTTCCACTCCCACGAGACCGCCGGCAACGGCATCGCCTGCTACCTGGCGGCGCTCGAGGGCGGCGCGGACGGCCTCGACCTCTCGATGACGCCCATGTCCGGCGGCACCTGCCAGCCCGACATCATCACGATGTGGCACGCGCTCGACGGCGACGACCGCTTCGAGCTCGAGGGCATCGACATCGAGAAGGTCCGCAAGGCCGAGGCCGTCTTCAAGGAGCAGATGAAGGACTACTTCCTCCCGCCGGAGGCGATGTCCGTGAGCCCCGCGATCGTCTGGTCCCCGATGCCCGGCGGCGCGCTCACCGCCAACACGCAGATGCTGCGCGACTTCGGCATGATGGACAAGTACGACGCGATGATCGCGGAGATGTACGACTGCGTCCGCCTCGGCCGCTTCGGCACGTCCGTCACCCCGGTCTCGCAATTCTACGGCCAGCAGGCGCTCAACAACGCGATGTTCGGCAAGTGGAAGAAGATCGCCCCCGGCTACGGCAAGATGGTGCTCGGCTACTTCGGCAAGACCCCCGTCGCGCCCGATCCGGAGATCGTCAAGATCGCCTCCGAGGCGCTGGGCCTGCAGCCCACCACCAAGACCGTGCTCGAGATCAACAACGCCGATCCGAAGAAGGGCCGCGCCGCCGCCGAGAAGATGCTCAAGGACGCGGGCCTGCCGATCACGGACGAGAACGTCTTCATCGCCGCCTCCTGCCTCGAGAAGGGCATCGCCTTCCTCAAGGACCCCTCCAAGGCCCCCAACGGCGTGCGCAAGAACGCGGCCGAGGCGGCCCCCGCCGCCGGCGCCGCCGCGGGCGGCAAGGACTTCACCGTCACCGTGAACGGCAAGGCCTACGGCGTCTCCTTCGGCGCGGACGGCCAGGCCACGGTGAACGGCCAGGCCTGCACCTACTCGGTGAAGGACGGCCTCGCGGCTCCCGCCGCGGCCGCCGCGCCCGCCGCGGGCGGCGGCGCCGGCGAGCCCTTCAAGGCGCCGATGCCGGGCCTCGTGCTGCGCATCACCGCGCAGAGCGGCGCGCAGGTCGCCGAGGGCGACGAGGTGCTCGTCATGGAGTCCATGAAGATGGAAATGCCGATGAAGGCCACCAAGGCCGGCACGGTCACCATCGCCGTGAACCAGGGCGACAAGATCAACGCGGGCGACACGCTCTTCACCGTCGCGTAACGCGGAAGGGCCGCGGCCGCGCGGAATCCGCCGCGCGGCCGCGGACCCGAAGCGAAAGGATTTTCCGATGATCAAAAAACTCTTTCTCTTCCTCGCGTGCGCGGCGCTCGGAGCCGGCGCGCAGGAGCCCGCGCCCGCGGGCGACTCGGCCGCTCCGGCCAAGGGCGGCCACTCCACGGCCGCGCTGCTCGAAAAGGCCGGCGGCATGTGGCAGGACACCGGCATCTACGGCTTCCTCACCGCCGAGCCGCGCGACTGGGCCGTCGATCCGGACGCCGCGTTCGCCGGCGAAGGCGGCATCGACACCTCGAAGGGCGTCGGCAAGGACGCCCCGCTCGACGAGAACGGCAACACCCTCCCCGCGGCGATGGTCGGCGCGGACGGCGCGCTGCACTACGGCGTCACGACCGGCTACTACGACGCGAACGGCAAGTTCGTCCACGGCCACCCCGTGCACATGCTCTTCGGCATGTCCTACGGCGCGGGGCAGTTCGTGATGATCTTCGTGTGCGTCTTCCTCATCTACCTCGCCTTCGTGAAGGGCTTCGAGCCGCTGCTCCTCTTCCCGATCGGCATGGGCGGCCTGCTCGCGAACATCCCGCTCGCGGGCGTCACCACGCCCACGATGATGACGGGCGGCACGATCGTGAACGACGGCCTGCTGATGGTCGGCGGACAGGTGACGGCCGGCGGCTTCCTCTCCTGCATCTTCCAGGCGGGCATCGATACGGGCCTCTTCCCGATCCTGATCTTCTTCGGCGTCGGCGCCATGACGGACTTCGGCCCGCTGATCGCCAACCCGAAGATGCTGCTCCTGGGCGCGGCCGCGCAGCTGGGCATCTTCTCGGCGCTGCTGGGCGCGGTCGTGCTCGACCAATACGTCCCGGGCATCCACTTCTCGCTCGCGCAGGCCGCTTCGATCGGCATCATCGGCGGCGCGGACGGCCCGACCTCGATCTGGCTCACCACCAAGCTCGCGCCCGACCTGATCGGGCCGATCGCCGTGGCGGCCTACAGCTACATGGCGCTCGTGCCGGTCATCCAGCCGCCGCTCATGAAGCTGTGCACGACCGAGAAGGAGCGCAAGATCCACATGAAGCAGCTGCGCCCGGTGAAGAAGATAGAGAAGGTCGTCTTCCCGCTCGTGGTGGTGATCCTCTGCGGCCTGCTGCTGCCGAGCGCCGTGCCGCTCATGGGCGCGCTCATGTTCGGCAACATCGCGCGCGAGAGCGGCGTCGTGGACCGGCTCAGCGACACGATGCAGAACGCGCTGATCAACATCGTGACGATCCTGCTCGGCATCTCCGTGGGCTCCAAGCTCGCGGCCGAGAAGTTCGTGACGGGCCAGACCGCGGGCATCATGATCCTGGGCGTCGTCGCGTTCGGCATCGGCACCGTGGGCGGCCTCTTCATGGCGCGCATCATGAACCTCTTCGTCAAGGAGAAGGTGAACCCGCTCATCGGCTCGGCGGGCGTCTCGGCCGTCCCGATGGCCGCGCGCGTGTCGAACAAGGTGGGCCTGGAGAGCGACCCGACGAACTTCCTGCTGATGAACGCCATGGGCCCGAACGTGGCGGGCGTCATCGGCTCGGCCGTCGCGGCCGGCATCCTCTTCCGCATGCTCGGAAGCTAGCGCGCGGGACTCCCGCGGGCGCGCGCCGCGCCCGCGGGGCGAAAATTAGGGCTTGATTCCGGGGGGCGGTTGCGGATATACTCGGCCGCAAACCGCACTTCCCATCCCCCGAACCGGAAGGAACACGCCATGTGGGGCAAGATCAAAAACCTCTTCACCAACGACATCGGCATCGACCTGGGCACCGCGAACACGCTCGTGTTCGTCAAGGACCGCGGCATCGTGCTGCGCGAGCCGTCCGTGGTCGCCATCCAGGAAGGCACGCGCCGCGTCCTCGCCGTGGGCGAGGAAGCCAAGCGCATGCTCGGCGTCACGCCGGGCAACATCGTCGCCATCCGCCCGATGAAGTCCGGCGTCATCGCGGACTTCGACATCACGGAGAAGATGATCCGCTACTGCATCGCGAAGATCAACGTGCACAAGCTCCGCAAGCCGCGCGCGGTGATCGCCGTGCCCGGCGACATCACGGAAGTGGAGAAGCGCGCGGTCAAGGATTCGGCGATCCGCGCCGGCGCGCGCGAGGTGTTCATGATCGAGGAGCCGATGGCGGCCGCCATCGGCGTGGGCCTGCCCGTCACGGAGCCGGCCGGCAACATGATCGTGGACATCGGCGGCGGCACGACGGACATCGCGCTCATTTCGCTGGCGGGCATCGTCTACTCCAAGAGCGTCCGCGTCGGGGGCGACGAGATGGACAACGCCATCATCACCCACATGCGCAACCGCTACAACCTTCTCATCGGCGAGCGCACGGCCGAGGACATCAAGGTCCGCATCGGCTCGGCCTACAAGCTGGAGAAGGAGCTCGAATACGAGGTCAAGGGGCGCGACGTGGTGAAGGGCCGCCCGATCACGCTCACGATCAATTCGCAGGAGATCCGCGAGGAGGCCCTCAACGACGTGATCACGAAGATCGTGGACAGCGTCTCGCGCGTCCTCGAAAACGCACCGCCGCAGATCGCCGCCGACCTCACCGACCGCGGCATGATGCTCGCGGGCGGCGGCGCGCTCCTCACCGGCATCGACCGCCGCATCGCCGAGCACACGCAGCTGCCGGTCCACCTCGCGGACGATCCGCTCTCCGCCGTGGCGGAAGGCACGGGCCGCGTGCTGGACGAACTGGGCTGGCTCGCCCGCAACACGGTGCCGGACTCCAAGCGCTCGCGCTAGGCCCGCGGCGTGAAGAGGCGCACCGCCATCCTCGCCGGCGCGGCGGCCGCGGCCGCGGCCGCCGGGTATTTCGCCGCCGCCTCCGCGCTCGGGCCCTCCCTGCGGGGCGTGGTGCGCGAGGCCAACGCCCCCTACGGGCGCGCCGCGGAGGAGGCGCCCGGCTGGTTCGCCCGCCAGTGGGCCGGGTTTTCCGGCGGCGCGGCCGCCGCGCGCGAGCGCGACGGGCTCCGCGCCGAGCTCGACGCCGCGCGCGCCTCGCTCCTGGAGCTCGACGCCCTGCGCGCCGAAAACGCGGAGCTGCGCACCGCGCTCGGGCTCGCCGCCTCGCGCCCGCGGCTTGTCCCCGCCGAAGTCCTCTCCGAAGGCGGCGGCGCCGGCTGGTGGCGGTCGATCCGCCTTTCGCGCGGGCGCGACGCCGGGATCGCGCCCGGGTGCCCCGTCATCTGCCCCGAGGGGCTCGTCGGGCGCGTCGTCTCCGCCACGGCGACCACCGCCGACGTGCTCCTGCTCTGCGACGCCGCGAGCCAGGTCGCCTGCGTCGTGCAGGGCCGCGCCGGCGGCGCGCGCGGCGTGCTGCGCGGCGGCGGCGTTTCGCGTCCGGATTCCGGCCTCGACCTGCTGCACGTCGTGGAACCGCTCGCCGCCGACTACCTCGGCAAGGACCTCGAGCTGCGGCCCGGCGACCGCGTGCTCACGAGCGGCCTCGGGGACGTCTACCCGGCCGGCATCCCGGTCGGCGTCGTGACCTCCGTCGCGCCCGACTCCACGCACCTGTTCCAGCGCGCCGAGGTGGCGCCTTTCGCCGATTTCGCGTCCCTGCGCCTCGTCTTCGCGCTCGTGCCGCCGGCGCCGGAGGAGGCGGGCCAGTGAGAGGCCGCGCCTGGAGCACGCTCCTGGTGATGTTCGTCGGCGTCGCGCTCGCGGCGGCGTTGCAGGAGCTGTGTCCGCCGCTGGGCGCGGTCCGCGTCAAGCCGCCGCTGCTGCTCGGCGCCGCGGTCTACTACGCCATGCGCCGCGAAGCGGTCTGGGGCGCGCTCGCGGCGCTTTGGTGCGGCGCGGTCGAAAACGGCCTCGGGCCCGTTCCGGGCGGCGTGCCGCTGCTCTTCTTCGCGCTCGCCTGGGCGCTGTGCTTCCACGCCGTGCGGCCGCAGGTCGAGGAAGGCGCGCGTTCGTGCGCGCTCGCCGGCGCCGCGCTCGCCCCAGCGCTCCAGCTCGCGGACTGGGCCGCGCTCCGCGTTTCGGGCGCCGGCGCCGCCGTGCCGCTCTCCTTCCTCGCCGGGCGTCTCCTCGTCTCCGCCCTCGCAGGCGGCCTCGCCGCGTTCGCGGCGGGGCTTTTCCTGCGGGGCCTGGACTGGATTTCCGCGAACGTCGGCCTCGAGGAAGAAGGCGACGCCTTCGGCTGGACCGGGGACTGACGAAAGCGCGTCAGCTCGCGCCCGGCGCGGCGCGGGGGTTGATCCAGCGCGGGACGTAGTCCCGGTCCGCCGTGCGCAGCGACGCGTCGTGCGCGCGGGCGAGCGGGTCGAGTTTTTCCAGCAGCGCGTGGAACGCGGGCGAGTGGTCCATGTGCACGACGTGGCAGAGCTCGTGCAGCAGCACGTGGTCCGCGACCGGCGCCGGCAGGAAAAGCAGCAGCACGCTCAGCGACACGGTCCCGCTCGACGAACGCGACGCCCAGCGCGTCTTCTGGCGCGCGACCCGGACGGCCGACGGCCGGGGAATGCCCGCGCGGTCCGCCAGCGCCATCAGGCGCGGGCCGAGCCGCCGCGCGGTTTCGGCGCGGAGGAAGTCTTCGAGCAGCGCCTCGACGGACGCCCGCGCCGGCGGCCGGTCGTCCCCGAAGAGCACCGTGAGGCGCGGGGCGGCCGGCCGGTGGTCGAGCAGGCGCGGCGCCCACAGGTGCGGCGTCGCGGCGGCGTCCACGGCGAGTTCTTCGCCGACGGCGCGCAAGGGGAGGCGGTCGATGTAGGGAAGCGAATCCACGGGAACGGAAAACGCCGCGCGCTTCCGCGGGGCGGAAGGGCGCGGCGTGGAGCCGGACGACGCGCGCTAGATGCGGGGCATCGTGGCGGCGAGGGCCTGGCGGCGGGCGATCGAACGGGCGCGGGCGCGGGCGCGCTCGGACTTGCGGCGCTTCTTCTCGCAAGGCTTCTCGAAGTAGCGGGACGCGCGGACCTGCTTGATGATGCCTTCCTTGTCCATCGCTTTCTTCAGGCGCTTGATGGCCTTCTCGATGGGTTCGCCTTTTTTGGTTTTGACGACGATCATGCGTTTCACCTCCAGACCGGGCACCGGCGCCTCGGTGGGTTTCCGCCGGCTGCCGTTCCGCGCCCGGGAGGTGCGCGGAACGGCGCGGAAAGATAACCGAAACGCGGAGCCGCGTCAACCGAAAAATCCCGGTTGACTTTTGCCCGGCCATTTTGTAGCATCCACGCCCGTTGTTTCACGCAACACGGGGTGTAGCGCAGACTGGTAGCGCGTTTGGTTCGGGACCAAAAGGTCAAGAGTTCAAATCTCTTCACCCCGACCATCTTTCGTCCGCCGCGGGGAATCCGCGGCGGACTTTTTGTTTTCCGCCTGCGATGCCGTGAATGAAAAACCGGCAGTTGACGACAGCGATGCGGGGAATCGCGATGGCGGCTCGCCGGGGACGAGATCGAAAAGGCGGTCGCGGCCGCGGTCAAGAAGCCTTGGAGCGAATAGATCTCCACGCGGCTCGTTGCGCCGACGCGGCGGCCACCGCCTCCGTTTCCGCGTGTGGCGCCGGATCCGCGCGTGGCGGGGCGCTTCCCGGGATGGGAATTCGAAGCACTGGAGGAATGGGGCTTCGACTTCGCGCGGCTGCCGATCGACTACCGCGCACTCACGACGGGCTCGACCGCGCGATGCTGGACCTCCTGCGCCGGCACTGACCCTTCCGGGTTTAGCCCGGCCTCGCAGCGGCCGTTGCGAGGCGGACGGCGTCCGCGCCCAGGCGCGCGCGGATGCCGTCCATCGCGCGGGAAAGCGACTCGCGCTTGGCGACGCGCCCGTCCGGTTCCGCCGGTCCGAAGAGCGTGGGTTCGGGCTCGGGACGCGAATCGGAGAAGCCGCTCGTGCCGAAGCCGACGAGCCGGACGGGCCGCGTGGCGGGGTTCGCCTCGAAGAGCGCGCGGGCCGCGTCGCGGAACGCGAAGTCGTCCTGGGACGGCGCGTCGAACGGGCGCTGGCGCGTGATGGTGCGGAAGTCGTCCGTGCGGAGCTTGAGGTGCGCGGTCGCGGCCCACTTGCCGGCGGCGCGGACCTGGGCGGAAACGTCGGAGGCGAGTTCGAGCAGCGTTTCGAGGACGAACGCGCGGTCGGCGGTGTCGACGGGGAACGTGTGCTCGCGGGAGATCGACTTCTCCTCGCGCTCCGTCTCGACCTCGCGCGAGTCGATCCCGAAGGCGAGAGCGCGCAGTTCGGCGGCGGCGCGGGCGCCGAGGCGGCGCGCGAGCGCGGCGGCGTCCGCGCGCTGCAGGTCGCCGATCGAACGGATTCCGAGCGCGGCGAGCGCTTCGCCCGTGGCCTTGCCGACGCCGAAGATGCGCCCGACCGGGAGCGGCGCGAGGAACGCGCGGATTTCGTCCGGCGCGTCCGGGACGACCGTGAGGCCGTCCGGCTTGTGCAGGTCGGAGGCGACCTTGGCGAGGAACTTGTTGGGAGCGACGCCGACCGACGCGGTGAGCCGCAGTTCGCGCGCGATGTCGGCGCGGACGCGGCGGGCGATCGAGACGGAGTCGCCAAAGAGTTTTTCGGCGCCGGAGACGTCGAGGAACGCCTCGTCGCAGGAGAGGCCCTGCACGAGCGGCGTGTAGCGGTCGAAGATTTCGAAGACCTTCGCCGACGCCGCCATGTAGCGCTCCATGTCGGGATGGAGGAAGACGCCCTGCGGGCAGAGGCGGAACGCCTCGCGCGAGGGCATGGCGGAATGCACGCCGAAGCGGCGGGCCTCGTAGGAGCACGTCGACACGACGCCGCGCTCGTGCGGCCCGGCGCCGACGATGACGGGCCTGCCGCGCAGTTCGGGGCGGTCGCGCTGCTCGACGGACGCGAAAAACGCGTCCATGTCCACGTGGAGGATCGGGCGGCGCACCGCGGCCCCTCCCGGCCTAGAGGCGCGAGTTGAACTTCTTCGCGATCAGGTCGCTGCCGGCGTCCGTCATGTGCAGGCCGTCGGAATTGAGCAGCCCTTCGCCGCTGCCGAAGGCGCCGTAGAGGTCGACGCAGGAGACGCCTTCCTCCTTGGCCATCGCGCGGATGCCGTCGCGAAGGCGCTCGAGGCGCTCGGTGTAGCCGGAGTGGGGGGCGACCATGGGCGTGGGCGTGGCGACGATCGGCCGGGTCTTGCTTTCCTTGCAGGCCTGGACGATCCGGCGAAGGTTGCCGACGGTGGTTTCCGCCGAGACGCCACCGATGCAGTCGTTGGCGCCGAAGAGGATGCAGACGTAGGCGGGATTGCGGGCGAGGGCGGACCCGACCACGCTCGCGCCATAGGAGGCGGTCGTGCCGCCGACGCCGTAGTTGAGGACGGTTTTTCCGGAATACCCGGCCAGGCGGGAGGGATACGGGGCGCCCTCGCAGGCGTAACCCTGCGTGATGGAGTCCCCGATGCAGGCGACGAGGTTCCTGTCCTTGTCTTCGCCGATTTCGCCGCCGCCGCCGCCGCCGTCTTCGTCGTGGCCGCAGCCGAGCGGGCCGATGGAAAGCGCCGCCGCGCAGTACTCGAGGGCGAAGGAACGGAACGTAGTTTTCATGTCTGGATTTCTACCCGT
>JAFTHC010000157.1 GCA_017457625.1 Kiritimatiellia bacterium | reverse complement strand
GCTCGCGACGCTGGCCGCGGCGGCGGCCGCGCTCGCGCTCGCCGTCCTGCCGCCCCGGCCCGCCCCGCCGCCGCCGCCCGCGGGCGCGGACGCCGCGCTGCGCCTGCTGCTCTACGACGCCGCCGAAGCGAGCGCCGCGCTCGCCGCCGCGGAAACGGACGCCGCTACGGCCGCGGACGACGCATCGACTGCCTCTCTCGCGGGCGTCGACTGGGATGCCGTTCCATTCGCGGACGCGCTCCTGGCCTGGCAGGAAGCGCCGCTGATGTAGCGCCCGCCCCGGAAAACGCGGGACCCCGCCGCGCGAGCGCGTGGCGGGGTCCCGGAGGAACCGTGAGGGATCCTACTTGGCCGAGTCGGGCGACCACTCCTCGCCGCCGAACGCCTGGTCGAACGCCGAGGCGAGGCCGACGATGTTCTGGCCGGCCTTGAGACCGGTGGGACCTTCGCCCTTGTATTCGTCGGGCAGGTCGAACGCGGCGGCTTCCTCTTCGGGCGTCGCCTCGCCGGCGGGCCGCAGCGAGAGGCCGATGCGGCGCTCTTCGCGGTCGATGCGGACGATGCGCGCCTCGACCTCCTGGCCGACCTGGAGCGCGTCCTTGACGTGCTCGACGTGCTTGTCGGAGATCTGCGAGATGTGCACGAGGCCGTCGACGCCGCCCTCCAGCTCGACGAACGCGCCGAAGGAGGCGATCTTGGAGACCTTGCCCTTCACGGTCTGGCCGACGGCGTAGTTGGACGTGACCGTGGTCCACGGATCCTCCTGCGCCTGCTTGAGGCCCAGCGAGATGCGCTGGCCGGCCGTGTCGATCTCGAGCACGACCGCTTCCACTTCCTGGCCCTTCTGGAGGACTTCGGAGGGGTGGTTCACCTTGCGCGTCCAGCTCATGTCGGAGACGTGGATCATGCCGTCGATGCCGTCCTCCATCTGGACGAAGGCGCCGTAGCCGGTGAAGTTGCGGACCTTGCCCTTGACGCGCGTGCCGACCGGGTAGCGCTCGGCGACCGTGTCCCAGGGGTTCTCCTCGGTCTGGCGGATGCCGAGGGCGATCTTCTGCTCGTCCTTGTTGACGGAGAGGACCGCCACGTCGACCTCGTCGCCGACCTGGAGCACGTCGGAAGCGCGGGCGACCTTGCGCGTCCACGAGAACTCGGAGACGTGGACGAGGCCCTCGATGCCGGGCTCGAGCTCGACGAAGGCGCCGTAGGGGGCGAGGCTGACGACCTTGCCGCGAAGGCGGGCGTTGACCGGATACTTGGCTTCGATCGTATCCCACGGGTTGGGCTGGGCCTGCTTGAGGCCGAGCGAAACGCGGGCGCGCTCGCGGTCGACGTCGAGGACGACGACCTCGACCTCCTGCTCGGGCTGCACCACTTCGGAGGGGTGCTTGACGCGGCCCCACGAGAGGTCCGTGATGTGGATCAGGCCGTCGATGCCGTCCAGGTCCACGAAGGCGCCGAAGTCGGTGATGTTCTTCACGCGGCCCTTGCGCTTTTCGCCGACCGTGAGCGTGTCGAGCAGCGCGCGGCGCTTCTCGGCCAGCTGCTCTTCCAGCAGCTCGCGGCGCGAGAGGATGATGTTGCGGCGCTCGGGCACGAGCTTGATGAGCTTGAACTCGTATTCGTTGCCGACGAAGCCGTCCGTTTCGTGCACGGGCGTCAGGTCGATCTGCGAGCCGGGCAGGAACGCGTCCACGCCCGCCACGTCCACGAGCAGGCCGCCGCGGACCTTGCCCTTCACGACGCCCTTCACGATCGAGCCTTCCTGGTAGCGCTGGAACACGGCTTCCCACTTGATCTTCTCGTCGGCGAGCTTCTTGGAGAGGACGACCGCGCCCTCGTCGTTTTCGCTCTGGATGACGAGCACGTCGACTTCGTCGCCGGGCTTGACGGACGCCGGGTCGGCGAACTCCGAGGCCGGGATGACGCCCTCGGACTTGGCGCCCACGTCCACGAGGACTTCGTTGGGGCGCACTTCGAGGACCATGCCCTTGACGATGCGCTGCTCCGGGGCCTGGTTCTGGGAACCCTCGAGCAGCGCGGCGAACTCCTGGAGCTTCGCCGTGTTCTTTTCCTGTTTTTTCAGCATTGCAGGTTGTCCGGCGCTTTGGGTGGCTGTTTTCGGATCGCGGGCTTCGGCGCGGCACCCGCCGCGCGCCCGGCTGGCCGCCCCGGGCGTCGGCGACCGGAGCGGAATGGGCGCGAAGGTTACCATGTTCCCGCGTGCGGCGCAAGCGGTTTTTCCGCTTTTCCCGGCGCGCGGCGTCTGCTAGAATGGCCGCCCCGTGGACGACGCACCTCAACCCGGCCCGGGCGCCGCGGCCATGCTCTGGATGGCGCCGATGGCGGAAGTGACCGATTCGGCCTTCCGCGCGATGGCGTTTTCCGGCGGCGCGGACCGCTGCACGACCGAGATGGTTTCCGCCGCCGGCCTTTCGCGCGGCTCGCCCGGTTCGCTCCCGCTCCTGGAGCGCCTGCCGGAGGAACGCGGCGCGACGTTCGCCCAGCTCTACGGCGCCGACCCGCACCAGATGGAGGAGGCCGCGCGGCGCGTCGCCGCGCTCGGGCGTTTCCAGGGTCTCGACCTCAACGCCGGCTGCCCCGCGCCCAAGGTGCTGCGGTGCGGCGGCGGAGCGGCGCTGCTCGAAGACCTCCCGCTGCTGCGGCGGCTCGTCGCGGCGCTCGTCCGCGGCGCGGACGGGCTGCCGGTCTCCGTGAAGACGCGCGTGGGGCCCGATCCGGCGCGCCCTCTCGCCGCCGAACTGGCGCGCATCGCGGAGGGCGAGGGCGCCGCGTGCCTCGCGCTGCACGGCCGCTACGCCTCGGCGCGCCACTCCGGCCCCTGCGACTGGCCGCAGGTCGCGGCGGCCGCCGCGGCCGTGCGGATCCCCGTCTTCGCCAACGGCGGGATCCGTTCGCCGGAGGACGCCCTCGCGGCGCTCCGCGCGTCCGGCGCGGCCGGCCTCATGGTCGGCCGCGGCGCCGTGGGCTGCCCGTTCCTGTTCGCCGAAATCCGCGCCGCGCTCGCCGGCGCGCCGCTCCCCCGCCCCGCCCCGCCGCCCAACGAGACGGCCCCGGGCGCTTCGCCCCCGTCGGCCGCCACGCTCGCGCGCCGCGTCGCGCCGGTCGCGGACGTCGTCGCGGCCGTGCGCAGCCACCTCGCGCTTTCCCTCGCGCTCAAGCGCCGGATGAAGGCGAACCACCCGGAGTGCGATTTCGAGCCGGAACGCGCCGTGGCGCTCGATTTCCGGCGCCACGTCTTCACCTACTTCCGCAACCGCCCCGGCGCGTCCGCCCTGCGCCGCCGCCTCAACGACCTGCACTCGCCCGCCGACATCCTCGCCGCGGTCGCGGACTGCTTCCCGGACGCGCCGCGCTAGCGCAGGATCAGCATCGTCGGGAAGTTGCCCGCGTGGATCGTGCCGGGGCCTTCGAAGTGCACGTCGTCCACGAACGGCGCGTCCGACTCCGACGAGCCGTACCAGCCGTGCGGCAGCGCTTCGCCCGCGACGAAGATTTCCTTCGCCACCGGCCGCGCGCCCGCTTCGAGCCGCACGTGGGCATGCGACGGAATCCAGTCGCGGTCGTTGAGATGGAGCCGCGAATCCGGGGCGATCGCGGCCGTGTCGCGCAGCACGAGCCGCGAACCGGCTTCGACGCGGACGTCGCCCGACACGCGCGTGGAACGGATTCTGCCCGTCGCGTCCGGCGCACCGAGCGCGAGCGTGCCGCCCGCCACCCGCACGCCGCCGGAAATCCCGCCGAGCGACGCGCCGACCTGCAGCGCGCCGTTGCCCCCCTTCACGAGCCCTGCCGTGCCAGCGAGCTTGCAGCCGATCGTGGCGGTGTCCGCGCGCTTGCCGACATAGACCCGTGCAACCGAGTCGCCGAAGTCGAGAGTCGCGCCCGCGCCGGCACCGACGCGACCGAGCGCCGCGCCGCCGCGCAGGTCGAGGTAGCCGCCGAGATTCCCGACGGTCGCGCCGTCCGCGAACGACACGGCCACGTCTTTCGCGACCTGCATCGAGCGGAACGAATCGCTGTTCGAGAGCGTCGCGGCCGCGGCGAACCGGCGGTACTTCGTTCCGTCAGCCGAGGTCGAGCGCTTTTCCAGTTTGCCCGTGTTGGAGTCCCGAAAGATCAGCTTGTCGTTCGTGTCCGCTTCGTAGTTCGCGAAAAGCTGGGGCAGAAACTGCACGTCCTCGTCCGGATCCGCGTAGAAGGACGGCGGATCGTTATGGATGAACACCTCGTTCAGAACGGGTCCGGAAGAGTCGGCGAGGGTGAAGGAAAGAACGGCGTTCGCGTCCATCACGAGGTTTGTGATGTCGACAAGGTTGTCCGGGTAGTCCACCGTGCTTCCGTACCGGGCTGTTTCCAGCCGTCCCTGCGGACCGGCGGGAACAATCAGTTCCCCGATCTCGTAATGCGCGCGGCGGATGCCGGTCGCCTGGTAGGCGGTTTTCGCGTCGGCGCTCATCGTCCCGCCGCGCGGGCCAAGAACGATCCAGCCGCCGTCGAGCGTCACCTTGGACGGGAGGATGCCGCGCCAGTCGTTCGTCCAGGCTCCTTCTCCGCTCTGTCCCGAACGGGCATGTGCGCCCTTGTTCTCGGACGCGTCGGCCGGATGCCACGCGCCGCGGAAGATGATCTCGCTCGCGTTGCCGAGGCGGGCGTCTCCGAAGAACAGTCCGCAGCCGCCGTAGCCGGTAGTGTTGAACTGCCCGTTGGCGACGTCCCAGACGCCCGTGAAGGACTTGAGGCGGTAGGCGTCGCTACCGTCGTTCATCCCGACGGCCGTGTCCGCCTCGAGGCGGATCGTCCCGGAGCCGCGGACATCGTCGTTGAACGTGACGAAACCCTTTGAATAGAGGTTCCATCGGCCGTAGTAGTAGGTGTCGCGGATCGTCCGGAACGTGAACGGTCCGAAATCGACAGGCGCGTGAAATTTGAATCCGTGGTCTCGCCAACTTTTCCAGCCATTGCTGTCGGGAATTCTGGACATGGCATCAAGATCGAGATCATTTGCAGCCACGATCGGAACTTCCATTTTGACGGTGCTTACGACGTGACAGTGCCCGGCAAGACGAATCCACGATGCAACATTCGGATCGCCGGAATCGAATCGGAACGCCCCTCCGGCGCCGGTTTGGTCCGTAAAAGACCATGCAGCTTGCGACCAAGAGTTAAAGTCATGGTGTATCCAACCAAGTTGACCTACCACAAGACCTCCAAGGGAGATTTCTTCGGTCAAGTCGACGGTGCCGCCGAGCCCGTGGTAGACATGTTGGGCGGGTGTTACGATATAGGCCAAGGCGCCAGCGGCATCCGGATACGTTTTCGGACCCGGAGCAACGATTTCCCATTCTTTAGGATCCGTCCACGAGAAACTGTTCAAGGCCCTGTGAATATAGATTCCTCCGGCCGGATCTTTCTCCGGCAGGACGATTGCGACGCCTGTGACGTTGTTCGTCGCGCCGGTCGCGAGATCCGTTTCGTAAAGGAGCGTCGCGCCGGGTTCGAGCGCTTCGAGGACGAAGACGTCGTTCGTCGGGGTGATCCGGAGCACGGCGTTGGTATGCCAGTCGACGCGGGCATCGTCGGACGGGATGATTTCCAGCGTGTCGCCCGGACGCAGATACGGACGGAGCGTCTCGATTTCGGGCAGGCCGTGGATCGTGCGGTCGGCGAGCTTGGCGGTCGCCTTTCCGCGGACTTCGAACGTTTCGGACATCGTGCCGTAGGTCCAGGCGATCGTGTAGACGAAGACGACCTCGGAGCCGGCGGAGGTGTATTGCGTGTGCTCGAACGGTCCGTATCCGGTCTGGTTCGTCCAGGAACGGGATCCCAGGGCCTTCCCGTTTACTTCCATCGCGAGCGAAACGTCGTAGACCGTCCCCGGCGTGACGAACGTCGGCGCGAGAGAAGCGGAAACCTTGCCTTTTGCGGCGACGACGGTCGCATTCTCCGGAAAGCGGATCGCCTGGTTGTCGGTCGAGAACGAAACCGTTTCCGAAACGCTTTCGACGCCCCACGAGTTGATGGCGCGGACGCGGGCGAAGTAACCGTGGGCCATTTCGAGTTCCGCCGCGGTCGCCGTCGCGGAAACGGGCGTCGAGCCCGAGAGCGCGAACGGACCGAGCGTCTGCGTCGAACCGGCGGGGAACGAGTCGTCCGCCGAAACGTCGACCCAGGCCGTGGCGTTCCACGAGCCGCCTCCCCAGTCGGAAACGATCGCCTCCAGGTCCGCGGAGAAGAGCGCGCAGACCGCCGCTTCGACGGAAACGGACGCCGGACCGGGTTCGCGCGTGCGGAACGCGACGGCCGGCGAGGCGCCCGTCGCGCCGAGATCGTTCGTCGCCGTCGCCCGGACGAGGTATGCCGTGTTCGTCGAGAGACCGAAGAGTTCGACCTCGAAGGGTCCGACGGCGGAAAACGCCGGCAGATCCGCCGAGGCGACCGGATTGTCGAACGCCGCGTCGTCCGCCCTTGCGACCTTGACCGTCACGACCGCGTTCGAGCCGCCGATGCCGAAGGAACCGAGAGACCCCGCCACGACGACGTTCGTCCAGCCGGGTGCGGCGGAGGCGACGCGAACGACGGGCTCCTCCGTGACGGGAAACATCTCCGTCCATTCCTCGAAGACGTCGAGTCCGTTCGTCGAGGCCTCATCAAAGTGCGCGAGGCGGAAACGGAGCACGCGCGCGTCCACCGCGAGCGGAACGACGATGTTCGTCGTCGATGTTCCGGGAGCCACGTCGGCGAGGACGGCGGATGCGGCCGCCCAGCCGTTCGTGTCGTGGAAGCCGTCCGCCGGACCGGAGAACGCGACGAGCTGGGCGTTGGTCGGAACATTCGCGAACGACAGGCTGAACGAGCGGCCGCTTGCGGCGGCCGCGGACGATTCCACGGTCGTGAAGCGCTCGCCCGTGACCGTGCGCAGGAACGTGCCGGCGCCGGGGTCGGCGAAACGCTGCCAGACATTCGTCAGCCCCCGGTTCTCCGCCAGCCAGGAGTTAAGGGAATCGGATCGGTCGGAAAGCCGGTCCGAGGGGTCGAGAAACGTGACAACGACACCTCGCACGTTGTATTGCAGGGACCAAGTGCTCCACCGGGTTCCGAACTCGCCATTCCAACTCCAGAGCCAGCCGTTGAAGGGAACCCAGCCGGTTTTCGGTGCCGTCCATCGCCTGTGGATTTCGGGGCCGACTTGCCAGCCCCTGTTGACTCCTTGCCACACGACCGTCTCCCCATCCACGACGAGCGCCTCGCCGTTGTCGGCGCGACCGTAGAAGGAATACTCGACGCCGCCTTCGACAAACATCTCGCCCTCGTAGGCGAAGACGCCATGGTTGTGCTCGATGAGCCACGGCCAGGTCTTGCCGGAGACGGGGTTCGTCGCGCTGTTGGGATGTTCGCCGTCCTTGAAGACGTCGAGCGTGCGGTCGAGCCACGCGGCATCGGCGCTCGCGAGGAGGTTCGACGCGAGATTGGGCACGCCGTCGTAGGCCGTCAGGTAGCCCATCACGGACGGAAACGGAATCCGCGCCTGGGTGAGGCCGGGGCGGTAGACGGCGTGGCCGGTCTGGGCGGCGGCGGCGGGCAGCGCGAGAAGCGCGGCCAGGAGGGGGAGGAGGCGTTTCATGGCGGAGGTTCGCGGGTTCGAAAGTTCGCAGGTTTGAAAATCCAGGGGGCGAACGGGCTTGGAACTGGTGGGCATCATACGCGACGCACGCGCGAAAGTCAAACCGTCCGCACGAAACCGCGCTTTCTTCTTGCATTCGCGTGGAGAATCCACTAGACTCGTCGCCCGCCTGCAACGACAGCACGACTGTTCTTACGACATACGCAACATGAACGAAAACGAAAACACGGCACCCGGCGCCGCCACGCCTCCTCCGGAAACTCCGGCGGGCGCCGCTCCCGATTCCTCCCGCTCCGCCGTCTTCAGCGCGATCCGCTCGATTTTCGGGCACGGACCGGCCGACGCGGAGTCCCCCGCCCCCCGCGCTCCCGCCGAACCGCCGGCGCGCGTCCTCGTGCGCAACTGCTCCACGCGCCGCGTGCTCGCGATGCTCCTGCAGCAGTTCGGCGGCGACGCCAGCGTCTCCGGCCGCTACTTCGCGCCGGACGAGCGCGACGTCGCGAAAATCCGCGCTTGGGCCGCCGCCAACGGGCTCTTCGTGAAGGAGTCGCGCGTGCTCGACACGCTCGTGCTCGATCTCATGATGGACCGCACCAAGCTCGAGCGCGGGCCGCGCCCCTACGGGCGGCCGCGCTTCGGCGGCCGCTTCGGCGACGGCGACGACGCGCCCGACTCCTTCTAGCGCACGACGGCCCCGCGCGGCGTTTCGTCGCGCGGGGGGTTGATTTCCGGATGCGGTTCCGGTAGAATGCCGCACATCTCCATTCACATGGGGGCGACTTGGTTTCGACGGGATCGTTGAGGCCGCAGTCGCGCGCCGCGGACCCGGGGCTACGCGTTAACTTCCGCCGGAAAACTCAAACGCCAACGACAACGTTCGGCTCGCGGCCTAACAAACCGCCGCGACGCGAAACCTCCGACGCCTGCTGAGAGGGGCCGCGACATTCCGCAGGCCGAACCAAGCCCGGGTGGCCGGGGCCGAGTCCGTATCCACGTGGCCGCTGGCGCTTGAAGTGGCCCGCCTCCGGGCAGCTTCCTGGGCGAGACCCAAACGGAGGATACGCGCGTAGAAGCTTCGGTGGCTCGGTTTCGGACGGGGGTTCGATTCCCCCCGCCTCCACAATCTTCCCGCCTTCCGCCCACCGCAGGATCCAAAGGACGCCGCCATGCCTTCGAACGACCAGACCGCCGCGCCGAAGCGGCTGCTCACCATCCAGGACGTCTCGTGCGTCGGACAGTGCTCCGCCACGGTCGCCCTGCCGCTCGTCTCCGCGTGCGGCGTCGAATGCGCCGCGCTCCCGAGCGCCGTGCTCTCGAACCACACGGGCGGCTTCCCCTCGTGGACCTTCCGCGACCTCACCCCGGACATGGCCGGCATCGAGGCGGAGTGGCGCAAGCAGGGCATCCGCTTCGACGCGTTCTACACGGGCTACGTCTGCGAGCCGCAGATCGACCCGATCCTCTCCATCATGGAAAACTGCGCCGCGCCCGGCGCGCTGCGGTTCGTCGACCCCGCGATGGCCGACAACGGCAGGCTCTACGCGGGCTTCGGGCCGGACTTCCCGTCGAAGATGGCGCGTCTCTGCAAGGGCGCGGACTACATCCTCCCGAACCTCACCGAGGCCGCCTTCCTGCTCGGGCGCGAGCCCGTGCTGGAGGGATACGGCGAAGCGTTCGTCGAAGACACGGTCTCCGCCCTGCACGCCCTCGGCGCACGCAGCGTCGTGCTCACGGGAGTCTCCTTCGACCCCGCGCAGCTCGGCACCGCCGTCTCGGACGGCGCGTCGATCCGCTACGACTTCAACCCGCGCCTCGCGCGCATGGCGCACGGCACGGGCGACGTCTTCGCGTCGGTCTTCGCGGGCGCCGTCCTGCGCGGGCTCGACGCCCTCGACGCCGCCGCGCTCGCGGCGGACGTCGTCTGCGCCTCAATCGAGGCGACGCCCGACTCGCACTGGTATGGCGTCTGCTTCGAGCGCGCCATCCCGATGCTCGTCGACCGCCTCGCCTGACCGCTTGCCCGCCACGCCGATCGGCGATGGCTACGGGAGAGGGGCTGCGCCCCTCCCCGGACCCCACCCCGGAAGGCGGCTGGAAGGTCTGCGAGGGGACTTGGGCGCAGTTGCGCCGAAGAGCCCTCGCAGCCCTTCCTTGTCCAATCGCGGGAGGGGTTCGGGGAGGGCGGAGCCCTCGCCCGTAGGTCGCGGGCGCTACGGGTATCTCAATCCGGGCGGGCGGGCCCGTTCGTGGCCGCAACGGGCTCCCGCCACTCCCGCATGGCCCGCTCGCGATTCCGGCGCTGTCGCTCAAGAGAGGCCGCGATTTCCTCCGGCGTCCGGTTCCGGAGCTTTTCCCGCGTCTCCTGCATTGCCCGCTGGAAGTTCCGCTCGCTGTCCTGCCTCAGTTTCAGCCCCCAGGGGAGCTTTCCCTCCCGACTCGGTTCCGCCAAGGCCGTGAATGCGTCCGCTTCCTCCGTTCGCTCCGCGGGGAGCGGCTCCGGAGCGGTCGGCGCCGGGATTGGCGCGCCGCGGACCGCCGCGAGCAGCGCCGCCGCGGCAAGCGCGACGAGCGCCGGGCTGCGGAGCCGGCGCAGACGGGCGCGAAGGAGCTCGCGGCGGCGGAGCCGGTGCTGCGGAAGGGCGAAGCGGAGACGGAGCGCGAGGCGCTGCGGCGCGAGCTGTGGCGGGCGCTCGTCGACCGCGTGTTCGCGCAGACGCGGATGTCGGAGACGAGCAAGGATATCTTCCTGCGGCTCGTCGAAGAGGAGGCTCCCGTGGCGGCGCTCGCCGCCGAATACATGACCACGCCAAACGCGATCTACCGCCTCAAGAACCGCATGACGGCGAAGATCCGCGAAGCATGGCTCGCCGCGGCCGGACCGGACGGCGATCTCGCTGACGCGCTCGAAGCCCTCGCGAAGGAGCTCGTTTGACCACTCCGCGAACTCCGCGGACTCCGCGTGAGAAATCAAACTCCGCGCTCTCTGCGCTCTCTGCGTGAGAAACAAAACTCCGCAAACTCCGCGGACTCCGCGTGAGAAATCAAACTCCGCGCTCTCTGCGCTCTCTGCGTGAGAAACAAAACTCCGCAAACTCCCCGGACTCCGCGTGAAACAAAAACTCCGCGTGCGGGCTTGAACTCCGCGAACCCCGCGTGCTAGAATCGCGCCGAAACACGCAACCACGGGGAAAACCATGCCCACCTACCAGAATACCGGAACCTGCTCCAAGTCCGTCACGTTCGAGCTCGACGGCGACGGCGTCGTGACCTCCTGCTCCTTCCAGGGCGGCTGCCCCGGCAACACCGCCGGCGTCGCGCGCCTCGCGGTCGGCCGCAAGGCGACCGACCTGATCGCGACGCTGAAGGGCGTCCCGTGCCGCAACGGCACCTCCTGCCCCGACCAGCTGGCCCGTGCGCTCGAGGCCGAGCTCGCCAAGCGCTGACACCCCCCCGCTCGCGCGGGGCGGCCGCAGCCGCCTCGCGCGGCGCGGAGTGCGTGGCGGCGGCGCCGCCGCGGATACGCCACGCTCCGCGCCCTCCGCGCCCTCTGCGTGAGAAATCAAACTCCGCGTGCAAGAGACTTCCGCCAAACTCGCCTCTCTCCGAGACTCGCTGCGCGAAATGGGCTCCGCCCTCGTCGCGTTCTCCGCGGGCGTGGACTCGACCTTCCTCCTGTGCGTCGCGCACGGGGAGCTCGGCGAGCGTTGCGTCGCCGCAACCGTCCGCGCGCCGTTCGTGCCAGAAAAGGAATTTGCCGAAGCCGTTTCCTTTTGCCGCGGGCTCGGCGTCGAGCACGTCGTGCTCGACGCCGACCTCGCCGCGATCCCGCACTTCGCGGAGAACCCGCCCGACCGCTGCTACCACTGCAAGCGGCATCTCTTCTCGCGCCTCGTCGCGCTCGCCCGCGAGCGCGGCCTCGCGGCGGTCGTCGAGGGCTCCAACCTCGACGACGACCGCGACTACCGCCCCGGCGCCCGCGCCATCCGCGAGCTCGGCGTCCGCAGCCCGCTGCGGGAGGCGGGGCTGACGAAAGCCGAGATCCGCGCGCTTTCCCGCGCGCTCGGCCTCGCCACCGCCGACAAGCCCTCCGCCGCTTGCCTCGCCTCGCGCATCCCCTACGGCGACCGCATCACGGCGGAGCTCCTGGACCGCGTGGGACGCGCCGAGGCGCTCGTCTCCGACCGCTTCCCCGGCCTCGCGCAGCTGCGCGTCCGCGTCCACGGCGACCTCGCCCGCATCGAAGTCCCGCCGGCCGACGTGCCGCGCCTTGTCGCCGAACTCCCTTCGCTCGCCGCCGCCCTCCGCCCCCTCGGCTTCGCCCGCGCGGAGGTCGACCCGCGCGGCTACCGCGTCGGAAGCCTCAACGAGCCCCTCCGCTGCGCTCCGGGGCCTACGGGAGAGGGCTGCGCCCTCCCCGAACCCCACCCTGGGATGATCGAAAGGGCGGTGAGGGGCGGAGGAGCGCAGCTGCGCCGAAGTGCTCTCGCCGGGCTTCCGGGGAGCCCGCGTCGGGAGGGGTCCGGGGAGGGTGGAGTCCTCTCCCGTGGCGGTAGAAAACCGCCGCGCGATTTGCTAGACTCCGCGCCCATGCAAACATCCCCCTCATCCCTCGCCGACCGCCTCATCGCCGGCGGAGACCCCGCCACGGCGGAGGAACTGCTCGACCTTCTCGGGAACGCCCCGCGCGAGGAGCTGCGCGAGGCCGCGCACCGCGTGACCGCCGCGTTCGCGCCGAAGCACTTCGACTTCTGCTCGATCGTGAACGCGCGGTCCGGGCGCTGCCCCGAGAACTGCAAGTGGTGCGCCCAGAGCGCGCACTGGAAAACGGGCTGCGAGTGCCACGGCTGGATCGGCGCGGAAGCGTGCGCGAAGGCCGCGAAGGAGGCCGAGAACAACGGCGCCGACCGCATCGGCATCGTGACGAGCGGCCGCGCGCAGACGCCCGCCGACGTCGACGCGCTCTGCGAGGCCCTTCGCGCGATGCGGCGCGCCTCCGGGATCGAGCTGTGCGGCTCGCTCGGGCTCGTCTCCGAGGCGGACCTGGCGAAGCTCAAGGACGCCGGTCTCGCGCGCCTGCACTGCAACCTCGAGACCGCGCCATCGCTCTTCCCGTCGCTCTGCTCCACGCACACGCAGGCGCAGAAGCTCGAGACCCTACGCGCCGCGCGCCGCCTCGGGATGCAGATCTGCTGCGGCGGGATCGTCGGGATGGGCGAGACGGACGAGCAACTCGTCGAATTCGCGCTCGCCCTCCGCGAGGTCGCGCCCGACTCGATCCCGGTAAACTTCCTCCACCCGATCGAAGGCACGCCCCTCGGCGCGCGGGGCGTCCCCGACCCGGAGCGCGCCGTGGACGCCGTCGCGATCCTGCGCCTGGCGAACCCCGCCACGCCGCTGCGCTTCGCGGGCGGCCGGCGCGACATGTCCGACGAAACCGCGGCCGCCTGCATTCACGCCGGCATGGACGCCGGCATCGCCGGCCCGCTCCTCACGACGCCCGGCGCCGACTTCGACGACGACCGCGCCCTCGCCGCCGCGGCCGGCTACCACGTCACGCCGCGCGCCGGATCGTGACAGACTCGGGACGACACGAAGGGAAACCACCATGGGACGTTTCACGACCATCGAGGAAGCGAAGGCCTTTTTCGCAAACGACCGCTTCGCCACGCGGAACGGCATGACGCTGGACGAGTTGGACGAAAACCACGCCGTGTGCAGTCTCGTCCTGGACGAACGGCACCGCAACGCCCAAGGCGGCGTGATGGGCGGAGCCATTTTCACGCTCGCGGACTTCGCGTTCGCGGCGCTCACCAACGACCGCGACCGTTCGACGGTCGCGCAACAGGTCTCCGTGAGCTATCTTGCGGCCCCGAAGGGCGGCCGGTTGGTCGCCACCGCCCGCTACCGCAAGGACGGCCGCAGCTCGTGCGTCGTCAACGTTGCCGTCGCCGACGACGCGGGGCGCGACGTCGCGCAGTTCGTGGGCACGGGATTCAAACTGAAAACGCCGCCCCGTTCCGTGAAATCCTCCGCCGCCAACATGCTGCTCGGGGCCGCCGCCGTCTTGTTCTCCGCAGCAGCAGCAGCAGCCGCGGAGGTCCCGGGGGAAAACGCCGCCGCGCCGGCGCTTACCGCGCCCGCGCCGGCCGCGCGCCTGCGCGTCGGCGGCGACCTGCGGCTGCGGCAGGAAGGCTTCGACCACGTCCCGATCCGCACCGCCGAGCCGGCCGTGACCCGCGGCGGGCACAACGACTACTTCCGGATCCGGCCGAGGCTCTTCGCCGGCGTCGATTTCGGGGAGGACGTTTCTCTGGACGCGCGACTGTGCGACGAGTTCCGCGTCCGCAACGCGGGCCAGAAGTCCTACGAGTGGCCCGACGAGCTCATCGTCGACCAGCTCAAGCTGACGCTGCGCGGGCTCTTCGGGGACCGCGTGGACCTGACGCTCGGCCGGCAGGACGTCTCGCTCGGCTCCGGGCGGCTCTTCGCCGAAGGGACAGCCAAGGACGGCTCGCGCACGTCGTTCTTCGACGGCGCGCTCGCCCGCGTCCGCCTCGCGGAGAAGACGACGCTCGACCTCTTCGGCTTCTACGGCGCCTGCGAGAACGACCTCGCGCTCGGCCACGAGCACCGCGACCTCACGGGCCTGGCGCCCGGCTGGAACGGCATGGACGAAGCGACGGCCGGCTTTTTCCTCGACGACCGCTCGTTCGACGAACTCGGCTGGGGCGTCTACTACGTCTGGCTGCGCGACACGGCGTGGCGCACGCGCGACGGGGAGCGCATCCCCCACGAGGACCTCCACACGCTCGGCGCGCGGCTGCTCCCGCGCTTTTCCGAAACGCTCTCCGCCGACCTCGAAGGCGCGTTGCAGCGCAGCGGAAGCGACGGCTTCGACCGCCGCGCGTGGTTCGCGACGGGCCTGCTCAAGTGGACCTTCGCCCCCGGCGCGTGGGCGGGGCTCGGCGCGCTGCACCTCTCGGGCGACGACCCCGCCACGGAGCGGCGAGAGGACTTCAACGTGCTCTTCGGCCGCTACCCGTGGCCGAGCGAGCTGCTGCTCTACGGGCTCGACGGCGACGGCGTGGGGACGTGGCACAACCTGACGCAGCTCTGGATCGAGGCCGGCTGCGCGTGGGGCGAGGGCGACTCGCACAAACTGCGAGCCACCGCCGGCCCCGTGTTCGCGCCGGAGCGCGACGGCGCGGGCGGCGGCCGCGAGCGCGGCTGGCTCGAAACGGTCCGCTACGCCTTTCCCCTGTGGCGCGAGGGCGGCCTCTCCGGCCACCTCTTCCTCGAAGTCTTCCAGCCCGGCGACTACTACGTCTCCGACCGCACCGCGTATTTCTTTCGCTGGGAGCTGAACTGGGCGTTCTGAGCCGGCGGCGTTCGGCGCTTGCCGCGCGGGCGGCCCTTCTGCTAGACTCCGCTGCATGAACGAGTCCGCCGGCCAGCCTGCTCCGTCCCCCGCCCGACCGCCGTCCGCGGCGCGCCCCGGGCGCCGTCCGTTTTTCCTTCTCCTTTTGTTCTCGCTCATCCTCCCCGCGGGCGCGCAAGAGGACGCGATCGCGCCGGCGCCGCCGCTGCTGCCCGCGCCGGGCGCGGAGAATGCCGCGGCCGCGGCGCTTCTGGGCGACGGTTCGGAGGGAACCGAAGCGCCGGCGGACGGCGCGGCGCTCCTGGCAGAATGCGCCGCGCGGATGCCCTGCGAGCGCGTGATGCTCGCCGGCACGCTCAACATGCGCAGGCGCTACGGCGTGTCGATCCGCGAGTGCGCCTTCGAAGTCGCCGCCGACTGGCGGACGCCCGACACGCCCGCCGACTACCGCCTCACGGACCCGGAGACGGGCGAGACACTGCTCGCGGCGCGCTCGTTCCGCGACCCGGCGCGCGGGCTCGTCGTGGAGCGGACGGACGGCGGGCCGGCGCCCGCCTCGCCCGCCGAGCCGATCCTCGGCACGGACATTTCGTGGCTCGACGTCGGGATCGACTTCGTCTCGTGGCGGAACCCCGCTCTCGCCGGCGAAGACCGGCTCAAGGGGCGCGTGTGCGACCTGCTGGACGTCGAGCCGCCCGCTCCCCTGCCCGGCTGCGCCAAGGCGCGCCTCTGGATCGACCGCGCGCAGAAAGTCGTCATGCAAGCCGCGCAGCTCGACGAAAACGGCCGCGAAGTCCGCAAACTCTGGGTGCGCGCCGTGCAGAAGGTGGACGGGCACTGGATCTTCAAGGACCTCGAAGTCGAAACGCCCGGCAGCGGCCACCGCACGCGCCTGCACTTCGAACACGCGGCCTTCCCAGACTCCGCCCTCAGGCCGGCAGACGGCGGGCGGCGGCCTTGATCGTGTTGCGCATCAGCATCGCGATCGTCATGGGCCCGACGCCGCCCGGGACGGGAGTGAGAAGCGAAGCGACCTCCGACACGCCCTCGTAGTCCACGTCGCCGACGAGGCGGTAGCCGCGCTTCTTCGAGGGATCGGGGACTCGGTTCACGCCCACGTCCACCACGACCGCGCCGGGCTTGACCATGTCCGCGGTCACGGTGCCGGGCCGGCCGGCCGCGACGACGAGGATGTCGGCCGTGCGGGTGAACGCGCCCAGGTCGCGCGTCGCGGTGTGGCACTGCGTCACGGTCGCGTTGCCGCCCGGCCCCTTGCGCGCGAGCAGGATCGCGAGCGGCTTGCCGACGATGTTGCTGCGCCCGACCACGACCGCGTGCTTGCCGGCCGTGTCGACGCCCGAGCGCGCGAGCAGTTCCAGCACGCCCGCCGGCGTGCACGGCACGAACGTGTCGAGCCCCAGCACGAGCCGCCCGAGCGAAACGGGGTGGAAGCCGTCCACGTCCTTCTCCGGCGCGATCGCGCGGATCACGGCCTGTTCGTCGATCCCGGCGGGGAGCGGCAGCTGCACGAGTATCCCGTCCACGGCCGGATTCGCGTCCAGCCGCGCGATTTCCGCGAGCAGCTCGCCCTGCGACGCCGCCGCGGGCAGCCGCACCGGAAAGGAACGGATGCCGCACTCGGCGCACGCGCGTTCCTTGGCCGTCACGTAGGACACCGACGCCGGGTTTTCGCCCACGAGCACCACGGCGAGCCCGGGCTCGACGCCCGCCGCCTTCATCTGCGCGGCGCGCGCCGCGGCTTCCGCGCGGATGTCCGCCGCGATTTTCTTTCCGTCGATGTCCATGGCGGCGGCAGTCTAGCAGAATCCGGTGCGGATTGGAAGCGGCTGGACAGCGGCCGGACGGTTTTGCTAGACTTCCGCGGACGAGGGGAACAACCATGGAAAACCGGATGAATCTCAAGCAGTTCGCGGTCTGGACGGCCGCGCTCGTCCTCGGCGCCGTTCTCGGCTCGCTCGGCCTGGCGAAACTCGACGGCTTCTTCAATTTCGTCGCTTCGGCCTACACGCGGCTCTTCAAGTTCATCGCCGTGCCGACGATCGCGCTCGCGGTCGCCACGACGCTCGCCTCGCTCGGCGCCAAGCGCAGCACGGGCCGGCTCTTCCTGCACACGATCGCCTACACGCTGCTCACGACGCTGGCCGCGGCGCTCGTCGGTCTCGGCCTCTACGTGCTGATCGCGCCCGGCAACCTCCCGGCGGACGTGATCGCGGGCAACACGGCGGCCGCGCTCGGCGCCGCCCCCGAGCCGGAGACGTTCTACGAACACGTCCTCAACGTGATTCCGGACAACATGGTCCATCCGTTCCTCGCGGGCAACGTGCTCTCGATCCTGCTCGTGGCGACGGCGGCCGGTTTCGGCATGGCGGCGATGAAGGACTCGCCGGAGAAGGCCGCGCTCCTCAAGGGCGTATTCGGCCTGCAGGAACTGCTTTTCACGATGATCAAGGGCCTCGTCTGGACGCTCCCGCTCGGCATCGTCGCCTTCTCGGCGCAGCTCGCCGCGCAGGTCAAGGCCGGCCTGGACGTCGGTTCGCTGGGCAAATACCTGGCCGTCGTCCTCTCCGGCAACCTGCTGCAGTTCTTCGTCGTGCTGCCGCTCTTCCTGATCCTGCGCCGCATCGACCCGCTGCGCGTCCTGCGCGCGATGTCGCCCGCGGTGCTGATGGCGCTCTTCACGAAGAGCTCGGCCGCGACGCTGCCCGTGACGGTGAACTCCGCCGAAACGCGCCTCGGGGCCAAGCCCGAGGTGGCGCGCTTCGTCTGCCCGATCTGCTGCACGATCAACATGAACGGGTGCGCGGCGTTCATCCTGGTGACGTCGCTCTTCGTGCTGCAGAACGGCGGCGTGGCGCTCACGCTCCCGACGATGCTGCTGTGGGTGCTGATCGCCTGCATTTCCGCGATCGGCAACGCCGGCGTGCCGATGGGCTGCTACTTCCTCACCCTTTCGCTCATGGCCGGCCAGGGCATGCCGATCGGCATCCTCGGCGTGATCCTCCCGGTCTACGCCGTGATCGACATGATCGAGACGGCGGAGAACGTCTGGTCCGATTCGTGCGTCTGCGCCATGGTCGACAAGGACCTGCGGGCCGCGTAGGCGCCGCCCGCCCCGTCAGGCCGGCGCCCCGCGCGTGACGCCGGCGCCGCGCAGTTCGCTGCGGCCGTCGCCGAGCTTCGTCACGTCGATGCGGACGGGGATGCGCTCCTTGACCTGCGCCACGTGCGTGACGAGGCCGACCTGGCGCCCGGCGTCGCGCAGGCCCGCGAGCACGTCCAGCGCCTTGTCGAGCGCCGCCTCGTCGAGCGTGCCGAAACCTTCGTCGAGGAAGAGCGAGCCGACGGGCGCGCGCGTGGCGTCGAAGCGCGAGAAGGCCAGCGCGAGCGCGAGCGAGGCGAGGAACGATTCGCCGCCGGAGAGGTTGGAGACGGGGCGCGGCGCCTCGAAGTGGCGGTCGCGCACGAGCGGCTCGAGCGTGCCGGCGGCGGGGTTCCACTCGAACCGGTAGCGCCCGCCCGACATCGCGGCGAGGTGCTCCGAGCCGGCGGCGAGGAGGTTGCGCAGGTTGCGCCCCTGCGCGTAGAGGCGGAAGCGCGCGCCGTCCGGGCCGCCGAGCGCCTTGTCGAGCAGGTTCCACTTGCGGCACGTCTCCGCCTGCGCGGCCCGCGCGGCTTCGGCCGCGGCGAGGTCGGCGCGCGCGGCGCGCACGGCCTCGAGCCTGCCGCGGAACTCCTCGGCCACGCGCGTGGCGGCGTCGCGGTCGGTCTCGGCGGCGGCGAGTTCGTCGGCGACGGTTTCCGCCGGGCGCCGGACGGCCGGCCGCGCGGGATCGGCGGCGAGGTCGGCGCGGCTCGCTTCGAGCGCCGAACGGCGGCCGCCGAGCGCGGCCTCGTCCCGCGCGAAACCGTCGCGGACCGCGGTCGCGTCGGCGTAGTCCGCGTCGGCGAGGCACGCGGCGCGCCACGCCCCTTCGTCCGCGAAGCCGGCGTCCGCGAGGCGTGCGGCGAAATCCGCCTGCGCGCGGTCGCGCGCCGCGACGGCGCCCGCGAGTTTCCCGTCCGCCGCGGCGAGCTCCTGGGCGGCGGCGGAAGCGGCCGTGCGCGCGGCCGCTTCCGCGGCGGCGGCCGCCGCCGCTTGGCCGGCCGCCTCGTCGGCGGCGTCGCGCAGGCGTTTTTCTTCGGTGTCGGCGTTTTCGACGGGAAGGGCGCGGCGTTCCTCCTCGCGCGCGTCGAGGGCCGCCTGCGCCTTCGCGATGTCCGCCTCCGCGGCCTTCGCGGCCTCGCGTGCGGCGGCGGCGCGTTCCTCGGCCGGCGGCACGGCGTCCGCGAGCGTCTTGGCCTTCGTCTCGGCGGCGCGCAGTGCCGACTGCGCCTGCAGCAGCTCCGACCGGGCGGCCGCCTCGGCGTCGCGGAGCGCTTCGCGCGCCTTGTCGAGCGCGTCGCGCGCGGAGTCCTCCGCGTCCGCGAGCGGGTCGAGGGCGTGGCGCGCCTCGTCCAGCGCGGCTACCTTGGCGTCGATTTCGGCCTGGACATCGTCGGGCGTCGCGAGCCCTTCGGCGTAGGGGTGTTCGGTCGCGCCGCAGAGCGGGCAGGGCTGGCCGGGCCGCAGGTGCGCGCGGTGTTCCTCCAGACCGCGGAACGCGATGGCGAGGGCCTGCTTTTCGCGGAGCGACGCGATGTCGGCGGAAAGCGCCGGCTCGGTCTTCTCGCGGAAGTCGCGCGCGGCGGCTTCGCGCGCGGCGGCCGCTCCGTCCTTGCGCTCGGCGGCCGCCCGCTCGGCGTCGCGCAGCGGCGCGAGGGCGGCTTCCTGCGCGGCCTCGTCGGGAACGGCGGCG
>JAFTHC010000156.1 GCA_017457625.1 Kiritimatiellia bacterium | reverse complement strand
GCCGCCGGCCGCGTAGTTGTTCGTCCAGCCAGACCCGGCGTCCGTGCCCTTCCCGCCGCTGGAGCCAGCGCCGCCGTCGGACGTCGCCACGGCGCCCGCCGTCGCCTGGACGGTGAGGTTGCCGAGGATGACGACCCGGCCCATGCCGCCGCCGTCGCCGCCGCTGGTGCCGGCGTTGCCCGAACCGCCATCGCCGGCGAAGTCGCTGCGGGAGCAGTTCTTCGTCGTTCCGGCGCCGCCGGTGCCGCCCGCGCCGCCAGTGCCGCCGACGCCGCCGATCGCGGCCGCGGCGCCACCGCCGCCCGCGCCGCCTTCGCCGCCGGTGCCGCCGATGCCGGTTTCGGCCTTGATGTCGACAGACCCGTTGCCGCCGCGCGAGCCGGCGCCGCCGTTCGCGGCCGCGCCGCCCGTCGCAACCAGCGTGCCTTCGCCCATCAGGTAGAGCGTCGAGCCGGGCAGGACGCAGATCGCCGCGCCGGCGCCCGTCGAACCCGTCGCGTCGCCGCCCTTGAGCGTGAGCGTCACGCCCTTCTTGATGTTGATGGCTACGACCCTGTTGTCCGCCACCCGGAAGGCGCTTTTCCCCGCCTCCGCCGTGATGGTGCGGTTCTCGCTGACGTCGTAGATGGTGTCGCCCTGGAGATCCTGCGCCGTCGAACCGGTCAGTTCGACGTGGTTCGCCGAGAACCGCGCGCTCGCCTGGGTTGCGATTGCGGCGCATAGAACTGTTGCCAAAAGTGTTGCCTTGGTCATTGCTTGTTTCCTTTTCCCGATTGCTGTCGGTTGCAGCCGAATGCCATCGATCGCGATCGAAAGCTTTCGGTTGCAATCGATTGCTTTCACCTCGCCGTTCCGAAGGCCGTCGCGTTCACGGTGCGGGCCGCGCCCGACGCGCCCTGCACCTGGCATCCTTTCGGCAGCAGCACCGAGAACGCCCCTTCGTCGTTTTCGTAGGTGAGCGCCATGTCGCACGCCGCCGAGCCGGTCGTGTAGGCTCCGCTCCCGGCCGGCGCGTAGGGCGAGGCCGCGCGCGAGGGCGAAAGGCCCTTGATCGTCACCGTGCCCTTGCCGCCGCCGACCGCCTGCTCCGCGACAGGCGCGAGGTAGCAGACGGGCGGCAGCTGCGCCGTGCCGTTCGTCACGGTGACGGAACCCACGGCCAGTTCGTCGACCGCCGCCGCGCCCGCCATCACGCGGTTCTCCGCGTAGAACACGTCCACCGCCTTGGTGCGGGCCGCACGCGCGGCGCGAACGCCCGTGGTGAGAACCTGGCGCGGCGAAATCTCGCCCGCGCCGGGAGGCGTGAGGCCGATCTCGAGGGCGCCCTTCGCGGCGGCGACCGCGTCGACGAGCGCCGCGTGGGCCGCGCCCTGCACCGCCGAGCCGTTGTCGTCCTTGAGCTCCGCGTAGAAGACGCCGCCCGCGTCCACCGCCGCGATGACCGTCCGGCCCCAGAGCACGACGTCCGGTGCCGCGGCGTCGTAGAGCTTGAACGTGAGGGCGAGGTTTTCGCCGCCCTCGGCGAACCCGCCGGTGCGCGAGAGCTGCCCGCGGTAGGTGAGGACCTCCGGCACCGCGGCATTTGCGGGGAGGGTCGCGCCTGTCGCGACCGCAACCGCCGCCAGAGTTGCAAAAAACGTTGCTTTCTTCATTGTCTTGTCCTTTCGATTGCTGTCGATTGCCATCGGTTGCAGTCGATTGCTGGCGGTTATTCTTCGACCGTCCCCACGTCGGCGATGCGCTTCAGGAAGAACACGCCCATCGATTTGATCGGACCGTTGGAGAGGAGGCCGCCCACCGTCCACGTCGCGTAGCCCGCCGTCGTCTCCTCGGGGTTGTGCTCGAAATCGGCGTCCTCGGTCGGGTTGTTGAGTTTGTGCCACGAAAGGCAGAGCGTGTTCGTGACGCTCCAGAGCTCGGGCTTCACGGGGTTCATGTAATTGGCCAAGTCGTCGCCGGAGACGACCGGGCCGGAATAGTCCGCCGTCTTGCCGTCGTGGTCCGGATGCCAGGCGTGGCGGAAGGGGTTGTCGCGGGCGTTCGCGTCGACCGTCCAGGCGAACTGCAGCTGGTCGCCGAACGTCGTGTGGGCCGCCGCCTCGACGGCCGGCTCGTCGACGCTCATCATCACCGTCGAGAGGCGGCGGGGATTCTCGCACGCCGCCTTGGCCGAGGAAAGCTCTCTGAAGAGCCGCAGCCTGCCCTCCGCGTCGAGGCCGGCCGCGACGCGCTGCAGGAGTTTGGGCGTGCCGTCCTCGGCGACGTGGACGAGGATGTTCATCTTGAGCGTCCCGGCCGCGGCGGACGGCGTATCGTTCGTGAGCGACGAAACCGCCTCCATCTGGACGTAGCCCGCCCAGAGTCCGACCGGGAACGGCGCCTCGTCCGCCGGCGTTTCGTCGGCGGTCACGGGAATCCGCACGCGCATCCGCGTGCCCCCGAGCTCCTCGATCTGCAGCACGGCGGCGCACGTCTCGCCCGCCGCCGCCTTCGTGCGGTCGAGGGCGAACTTCTGCGTCGAGAGCGCGTCCGCCGCAAGCGAAACCTCCCAGGAGGCGCCCACGTCCGCGTCGGTCCACGTTTCGTCGCCGCGCTCGTCCTTCACGCCGCGCTTCAGGACGCCGGGGCGGAGGCGCTCCCGCCCGTCCGCGGAGGCGACGACCGTCATGCGGAACGTGTGGTTCGTCGTGCCGAAGTTCTTGAGCGTCACGCTCGCGAAATCGCCGGTGTCGAACGCGACGGACGCAGGGCCGGAGAACCCGATCGCGCCCGGCCAGTCGCCGTCCCTCGTCGCCGTGAAGGCGTAGGCCATGCCGCCGCGCACCTTCCGGCCGGAGGCGAGGCCCAGCGGGAGGAACGACGGCGCGGCCGAGTTGGTCCCGCCGATCTGGTAGACGTCGCCCGAGGCGCCGCCGAAGGGCCCCTCGCCGAAATACGCCTTGGCGGCGACGGAGACGTCCGGGGCCGCGGAGACGCCCGCGAGGTTCATGAACCCGGTCTCGCCCGACGTGGCGCGCCACGTCTGCCGCGGCGCGGCGGGGACGCCGAGAAAGCTCTTCTCCCAGTTGGCGGTCGTGTAGATCAGATAGACGCGGCCGCCGGCGAGCGAAGTCATGGTCGAGGCGTCTTCATCCCCGCGGACCCATACGTAATAGGACAAGGGCTTCTGGGCGATCTCCGTTCCGTCGTCCGCGATCTGGCGCGTCGAGGAGTAGGCGTCCGAATGGTACGACGCGACGCGCGCGACGGGGGCGCCGGCGAAGAAGTCCGCGCACGCCGCGTTCGTCGGCGTCGATTCGAGGTAGACCGCGTTCCAGCCCTTCGCGAGCGTCATCGTCTCGCGGACGTGCGCGGCGTTCGCCGGAAGCGACAGCAGGGACGAAAGCGACAGAAGAGACAGAAGAGACAACTTGATAGTGTTATTCATTTTCAGCCTTTCAATTGGGATTGGCCTCTGGCCATTGGCAACATTTCCACATTGGCAACAATCTTCACTTCGCCTCCACGCGGAAGAACTGGCTGGTCGCGCCCTCCGCGGGCACGACGTAGACGGCCGTCTCGCCGACGTCCTCCTCGTCGGCGGACGGCATCACCTGCTCGTGCTCCGCGTCCGACTCGGACTTGCGGGCGGGCTGGGCCGCCCACTCGGGATTCACGAGCGAAAAGGTCGTGGCGACGCCGTAGACGTGGCCGCCGACGTATTCGAAGCGGATCTCGTGGAGGTCGTCCCGCGCCGCGTCGTAGCCGGTGATCGCGAGCTTGTCCGACGCGTCGAAGGGATTCGTCCCCGCGAGGTATTCGGCGTAGTTCGACGCGCCGTCGCCGTCGTAGTCGGCGAAGGGGTCGTAGTCGCCCCCGATTCCGTTGAACTCCATCCACGGGGCGATCCCGTCGACGTATTCCGAGGGGACGTTCACCGTCGTTTCGCCGTCCTCCGACGCGTAGCTCTTCATGTCGACGAGCGCGAAGCGGAGCGTCGAGACGGTGTTCGCCTCGCCGACGACGATCGGCTCGACCGCGAGCGAGAGGCCGGACTTGCGGACGAGGACGCAGTTGAGCGTGTCGCCGACGGCGGCCGTGGAGCCGGTGGCCGCGGACGAGAGCGGGATCTGCAGGAGGAAGTTGTAGCCGTCCTCGTTCGGGTCGGCCACCTTCGCGGAGGCGATGACCGTCCCGTTCGTGTCGACGGCCTGGACCGTCACCTCGGCGCTCGCGG
>JAFTHC010000155.1 GCA_017457625.1 Kiritimatiellia bacterium | reverse complement strand
TCCCGGTCGTCTCGATCTACGGTCCGAGGCAGTCGGGGAAAACGACGCTGGCCCGCGCGACCTTCCCGGACAAACGCTGGGTGTCGCTCGAGGATCCGGATGTGAACGTTCTGGCGAAGAACGATCCGCGGGCGTTTCTGGACGCCCATCCCGACGGCGCCGTGTTCGACGAAATCCAGAAGGTCCCCGAGCTCTTCTCCTACCTGCAGGGCTACGTGGACCGGGATCCGTCCGCCACAGGAAAATACATTCTCACCGGCTCGCATCAGGCGAAGCTCAGGAAGGGCGTGGCGCAGTCGCTCGCGGGGCGCACGGCGATCCTGACGCTTCTGCCCTATTCCGTCGCGGAGCTGCGCGCCGGCGGGGAAACGCTTCCGGACGACGTCTTCGAACTGCTCTGGCGGGGGTTCTTCCCGCGCCTCCACGAAAACCGCATCCGGCCGTCGAGCTTCTATCCGTCCTATGTCGCGACCTATCTGGAGCGGGACCTCCCGGCCCTGCTCGAGGTCCGCAACCGGACGGCGTTCCTCTCGTTCCTGTTCCTGCTCGCCTCCCGCACGGGACAGGTTCTGAACTTCGCCGGCATCGCCTCGGAGATCGGCGTCTCGGCCCCGACGATCTCGGCCTGGGTCTCCGCCCTCGAGGAGTCGTCCCTCGTGTTCCGGCTTCCGGGCTGGTCACGCAACGCCACCGCGCAGGTGACCAAGTCGCCCAAGCTCTATTTCACGGACACGGGGCTCGCCGCGTGGCTCGCCCGGGTCCGGACGCCGCGAGCGCTGGCGGAGGGGCCGCTCCGCGGCGCGATCTACGAGAACTTCGTCCTGATGGAGCTGCGCAAGCGCGCCCTCGCGCGCAATCTTCCGGTCGAGTTCCGGTTCTTCCGCAGCGCGGCGGGCGACGAGGTGGACATCGTCGCGGACCTCGGCGACCGCATCGTTCCGGTCGAGGTCAAGTCGGCCTCGACCTTCAAGAGCGGGTTCCTTTCCGGCATCGAGGCGTTCCGGCGCATCGTTCCCCTCGCCGGCGCGACGCCCGGCGCCGTCGCGTTCAACGGCGCCCCCGCCGCGCGGACGCACCGCGGCGCCATCCTCGCCAATCCCCTCGATCCGGACTTCGCCGACCGCATCCTTGGATGACGCCGCCGCCGCGGCGGTCGCGCGAAGGAGACGGTGCAGGCGGCCTTAGAAATGGTGGAACCGCCCTAGCGCAGGTCGGCGGCGAAGGTGACGCCCACGTCGGCCTGGAGGCGGAAGGGCTGCGCGAAGCCGTGGAAGCGGGCCTGGCTGTGCATCCGCGTCGGCGGCGATGACCTTGTTCTTCTTCTTGAGCGCCCTGGCGTGGGAGATGGCCTCGTCGAGGCGCGTCCGCGTCGCGGCGAGCGCCTCGGGGGAGAGGCGCGGGGCGAGGAACTGGACGAAGGCCTCCTTCCTGGCCGGATCCTCGTCCAGTTCGACGAGCTTGTCGTAGGTCTCCTGGTCGATGACTTCGGGAAGGGCGAAGGACTGGGCGCGCCTGGATTCCGCGAATCCGGGATAAGCCTGGGGATAAGCCTGGGTTGACGCCGCTCTCGCGGAACCGTAGAATTTGCGCGCATGAACACAATGCTCTCACCTCTCCTCCTCGCCGCCGCCGAAGGCGCGACCGCCTCCTCCCGGATCGGCGTCGCCCTCGTCGTCCTCGTCTTCGCGATCGTCCTCGCGCTCGCCGTGCGCGCCGGCCTCCGCCACTTCCGGGGCGAGGGCTCCTGCTGCGGCGGGGGCTGCGCCGAGCCGCCTCCGCCGGCCGACAAGGCGATCGGCCCCGAGGTCGCGCGCCGCACGCTCGAGCTCTCGGGCCTGCACTGCATGAACTGCGTCGGCCGCGTGAAGAAGGCGCTCGACGCGATCCCCGGCGCCGCGGCGGACGTCTCGCTCGACCCGCAGCGCGCCGTCGTGCGCCTCGACCGCCCGGTCGCGGACGACGTCCTGCGCCGCGCCGTCGAGGGGCAGGGCTTCCGCGTCGTCGCCGTCTCCTAGCCGCATGTCCCGCCGCTTCCAGGTCTCCGGCATGAGCTGCGCGGCGTGCCGAACATGGACTCGCTCGTCGCGCTCGGCGCGGGCGCGGCCTACGCGTGGAGCACGGCCGTGCTCTTCCTCATGACCCGCGCGCAGGTCCTCGGCGGGACGGCGGCCGCCGAGGCGTGGATGGGGCAGTACTACTTCGAGAGCGCGGTGCTGCTCGTCGCGCTGCTCGCGCTCGGCGCGCGCCGCGGCATCCTCTTCAAGACCGCCGCCGCGACCGAGCGCGGTCAGGCATGGTAAGCCGCGGCGAAGAACTCGACCATCGCCTCGCGCGCCTCCGCGCCGAAGACGTTGCCGACGACTTCGTCGCCCCAGACCTTCGTCACGCCCGATTCGGAAACGACGATGCCGGAGTCGTCGCAGCCGAGCTCCCCGCCGACGACGGTTTCCCGGCCGCCTTCGCGCTCCACCTTGAACCGCAGAATCGGCGTTCCCTCGAACCGCGCGAACAGGTCCTCGCCGTCCGCGACGCTCTTCTCGATCCCTTCGCCGACGAAGCGGCAGTGGGCTTTGACTTCTTCGAGTGTTTTCATGGAAGGTTCTTTCTTGTGAATGCAGTTCTCCGTTCTACAACCGTTCAAGTGCATTCAGAAAATCATCGATTTTGATTCCGTCGGGGACGCCGTCGCCGTCTTTCAAAAACACCATAAAATACTTGTAGTTCGGCCCGGCATGGGTTGCCCAGAGTTTTCCCATTTCGCACTTTTCCTGGCTGTCGGTTCCGTCGAGCTGCGGCCCTTTCACTTCGACGATTACGAGCGTCCCGCGCTCGGTCATCACCATGAAGTCGGGATAGTGTTTTTTCCAAGCGTTGATGCAGAATCCTTTGCGTTCCCGGATTCGGTGCCACCACTTCACGTTGCCTTTGGCTGCGATTTTCTGGATGACCTCCGTTTCGTGGGTGTTCAAGTCGTTCCATTCCGCTTCGTACAAAGTCTTGTCGATGTAGGTCAGGGCCGGAGACGGTTCAATCCAAGGCGGCAGGGCATACGTATCGATGCAAGTGATTTCGTTGATGTCGAACATCGTCTTGAACTTTGACTTCCCATATTCCCTTGCAAGCCGTTTGATTTTGTCCCGGATGCATTCCGCAAATGAAACGAGCATGTCGGGAGAAAGATTCTGCTTCGTCGCCGGGGGGAGGGCGGCCATGACGCGCGCGACGTATCCCGACAGTTCTTTCTTCGTGCAGAAGTCGATCGATCCGTCGAGCAGATTCACGACGGGACCGGCCATGTGGCGGAGTTTTTCGTCGTCAGATTTTCCGCCCAGTTGTTTCGTGAAGAATTCCAGTTGCGACTGGGAGAGATACTTGCTCTTGGGCGTCACGTCTCCGCTCTGGGAGATGTCAACTTGGGCCACGCCGACAAGGGACGTGTTGAACGCGACCGTTGCGTCCTGGGCTTCGAGCGAGAACCCGTCAAGCAAGTCTTCTTCCGACAAGGGGACGAACGTTTCTTCTCCCGCCGCCTCGAACAAGTTCGCTTTTTCCCGGATGGCGAACTGGGGAATCTTCCTTGTTCGGACGAATTCGGCGAACTCCCGGTTGACGGCGTATTTCTTCATGTTTGGAACTCCCGATTCAAGACCTTCCCCTCCTTCCGTCTGCGCCGTCGCTTCGTCGTAGGCGCGACCCTGTTCCATCGCGGATTCGACAAGCCCCCCAAGCGGCGTCGTTCCGGAGCCTCCGGTTGCGGCATCCTCGCCGCCTTCGGCATTGGTCGGGACAAGCGAGTCGGGAATGTCCGAAAGGTCGTCTTCGGTTTCGGACTCGCTTTCGGTCGAAGCGTATCCCCCTTGCCCTGCGTTCGCCTCGTTCCCGCCCTCGCCTGCCGTCGGCAGCGAAAGCTGCTCGGGTGGCGGAGGCGGTTCGTCCGCGGGAGTCGCGACGCGATAGTCGCTTGCGCTGAAACCGGCTCCGTTGAGTCCGTCCACGACGCTGCGGATCGTGCCCTGGAAGTCCGCGCTGCACGACAGCACGTAGGACATGTTGAGAAGCTTGTCGGTGTGGTTCCGCGCGAACGGCTGCCGGAGAATGCGCCCGACGATCTGTTCCACGTCCGTGCGAGATGTCTTGTTCGCGAGCGACGCGAGCACATAGGCGAACGGGCAGTCCCACCCTTCCTTGAGCGCGTTGACGGTGATGATGTAGCGGATCGGGCAGGATTCCAGAAGAAGGTTCGTGTCGCCCAGTTCGTCCTTCTGCGCCGTCTTGATCGCAATCTGTTTTTCGGGAATTCCCGCCCCGACGAGCTTCGCTTTGATCTTGTCGAACGTCTCGGAATCGTCGGCGGTCCTCGGCTGCGACTGGAAGAGCGTGATCGGCCGAATGTAGGAGCCTCCCGCCTTCCGCTCCTCCTTGGCTTTCGCTTCCAGCAGTTCACGGAGACGGACCGCGTCCCGGATTACACTCGCGCGGTCGGGGCGGTTGTAGACGATGACCGGGAGTTTTACCATGTTCTCCCGCTTGAGTTCCCGCGCGTTCACGTAGGAGAGGACGTTCGCCCGCTCCGTTGGCGTCGCCGTCATCGCGAGCACGAAAGACGGATTCAGGTTCCGCAGCATCTCGAGACTGAGCGCGCTCGTCGCGTTGTGGCTTTCGTCCACCACCACCACCGGATTCATCGTGCGGATCACCTGCAGAAGCGCCGTTTCCGGCGTCCCCGCCAGAAGCGCGTCCTTCTCCTTGAACGTCTCCGCGAACGCCAGCAGGTTTCCGTTCTCCTGGTAGATTTTCCGATCGTCCTTCTTGATCTGGCTCGTTCGGACCGATGCGTAGCAGAAGACGCACACGCTCAGGTTCTCCGCCACGTCTCCCGGCTTGAAGTTCTGCCCGTTCAGGAGCTGTTCCTTCGTGTAGACGTTCACCCGCCCGCCGAAGTCTCGGTCGAGCCGCTGCCGGTAAGGATGTGACGGATCGGAAAGATGCGCGACGGTCTGTGTCAGAATCGCGTCGCTCGGCACGAGCCATGCGACCAGTTTCGTCTTGCCGACGGGAAGCCGATTGAAGAGGTGCTTTACCGCGCATGCCGCGAGAAACGTCTTTCCGCCGCCCGTCGGCACCTTGATGCACACGTTCGGAACGCCCGCAAGATCGTCGAAATAGCCGGGCACGCCCTGGCTTTCCCCGGAATTCACCGCGACGCCCTTGTGCCCCCAGTAGTCCTTCCACGCTGCGTGGATTCCGCCCGTTCGGTCCAACGCGCCGAGGTATTCATCCAAGTCATCGAGGACGCTGTTCTGATAGCCCTTGAGTTCCATCGTTCGATCCTCCGTTCCTTCTACGGCCGCGCGATGTCGCGGGGAATCTTCTTGAACGTGATACGGAGCCGCCGCAACGTCGCCTCGTCGAGAAGGCACGTATCCGCGAACACCACGTAAGACTCCGCTTTCGCCTTGATCTTCCGCAAAAGCGCACGATTGAGCGCGACGGTCCGTCCGCGCTCGTAACAGAAGTAATACGCCGTTCCGTTATGGCTTCCGAGAAGATACGGATCCTTCGGATCGGCATTGCCGTATTGCGCGTGAGTCTCCGTCCACCACACGTATTCGCGGAGCGTCTCCACGGACAGCGCCTCGTTGAGCGCGTCCCCGTCCATCAGCGACGGCCCGAGTTCGAAGAAGTCGAAGTTTCCGCCCGTTCCCGCCACGGCCTTGTCGCCCGACCCGTAGCCCCGGATCACGCGCTTCACGCGTTCCGCCGTGATGTTCTCCGCGTAGTCCATGAGTTCGACCAGAATGAATCGTCGATTGCCGCCGTCCTCCGCATTCATCTTGAGGACCGCGTGCGCCGTTGTGCCGGAGCCGGCGAAGGAATCAAGAACAATTGAATTCTTGGTGCAGACATGCTCCAAAATGGCACTTATCAGTCCAACGGGTTTTACGGTGTCAAATCCGGTTGCAAAACCCATGATCTCATTTAGGTCATTCTTGCCGCTTTCTGCTGTTCCAAACTCCTTGGCTCCAAAATGAGACCAAAATGGAACGAGCGCATCTTTTCCTACCTCGTCTTCAGGGTAAATGGCGCGCTTCACGATTCCATCGACAATCTCGAGTTTTCCCATTCGCTCCAATTCTCTCGCCAAGTCTTCGCCAATTTGCCAACGTTTTCCGGCTCTCGGGTACTGACCGAGAATCTGGAATTTCATTGAATCTCGTTTGTATCCACCAGCGTCTGATTTTTCGATTATTTCAAAACGGCAAGCTCCGTGGTTTCCCAAATGAGGATATTTCTTTTCAACATCCTTTTGTGACAAATAAAACCCGTGATAAGCCTTTCGATCTTTGATGTAGCAAAGAATTGGCTCCACTTTTTGTTGTAAACCGAATTTTGCGGCGCCTGCATTGGACGGTTGAGTGGTTGATTCCCATGTCAACTCTCCTATAAAGTTTTGACTCCCAAATATTTCATTGCAAATCAGACGAAGATGTGCCTCCTCATGCGGGAAACTAATCGAAAGAAATATATATCCATCACGGGACAGAAGTTTTTGGAGTATCTTCAATCGCGGATACATCATGCACAGCCACTTGTCGTGGCGGGAAAAGTCTTCGCCCTCCTTGCCGACGACCTCGCCGAGCCACTTGCGGATTTGCGGGTCGTTCACGTTGTCGTTGTAGACCCACCCCTCGTTGCCGGTGTTGTAGGGCGGATCGATGTAGATGCAGTCCACGCGCCCTTCGAAGCGGGGAAGGAGCGCCTTGAGCGCGGCGAGGTTGTCGCCGTGGACGATCATGTTTCCGCAGGACTCTTCCTTTTGCCCCCCTCCGAGAGGGGGGTGGCGCGAAGCGTCGGGGGGAGTCCTCCGTGCGCCGCCTTCGTCGAAATGGTACACCCGTTCGAGAACGCGAACCGGCACGTCCAGATGGTGGTTGAGGACCTTGTCCTTTCCGGCCCAGTTCAGCGTCGGCATGCCGCCTCCGCCATTTCGTTGTTCTGCTTTCCGTTCATTCTCGCGATGCGCCTGCATCGCGAGCGGGGCCGGACATCGGGCGGCGATAAAAAGAGCGCGTCCTCGATCCATGCCCATCTCGGAGGCCCTAGGAAGCCTGTTCGATTCACATGGCGAGAACGCGCCCGATTGGGCGCGTCCTGCTGATGGAATCGAACAAAGCTTCGTCAGCCTTGAAAGAAGAAACGACTTCCGAAAATTTCCTAGGTTTCCGAGATGGCGTCGTTTAGCAGTTCGCTAAAGGGTTCGTTTGTGGTTCAGGGGTTCCGGGTGGCGGGGTGGCTCCGTGGGTTGCGTGATGGCGCGAAGTCTACCATACGGCCGCTTTGCGGGCAAGCGCCGCAACGCGGCGCGGGCCCGAAGGGGCGGCCGGTCGACATCACGACCGAATCGACCGAATCGACCGAGTCGCGCTTCTGCGGCCTGAGGCGCGCGAAGCGGAAAGAGGCCGTCTTGGTCGAGTCGGTCGGGCGTCGAGTCTGTCGAAAGGCCGCGGGCGGGGGGTGGCTTCCCCGCAAGGCGGCCGGTCGACGACAGGACGACAGGACCTCAGGATGAAAGGTCGCGCCCCAGATGCCTTCGGCTGCCGGGGCCGAGCGAAGCGAGAAACGACGGACCCCGCCACGTGCGCGTGGCGGGGTCCTCGCGAAAGGCAGCAAAAGGGAAGTCAGATTCGCGCCTTGATGCCGGGAATCTCGGATGGATCGAGTCGAGTGAAGGCGAAGCACTTCTTGCC
>JAFTHC010000154.1 GCA_017457625.1 Kiritimatiellia bacterium | reverse complement strand
CTCCTGAGCGAGCAGGTGACCGAGAACGAGATCGCGGACGTCGTGTCGCGCTGGACCGGCATCCCGGTGAAGCGCCTCGTCGAGAGCGAACGCGAGAAGCTGCTGCGCCTCCCGGACGAACTGCACAAGCGCGTCGTCGGCCAGGACGAAGCCGTGAAGGAAGTCTCGGACGCCGTCCTGCGCGCCCGCGCCGGCATCCAGAACGAGAACCGCCCGATCGGCTCGTTCCTGTTCCTCGGCCCCACCGGCGTCGGCAAGACGGAGCTCGCGAAGGCGCTCGCGCAGGAGCTTTTCGACAGCGAGCGGCAGATCGTGCGCATCGACATGAGCGAATACATGGAGAAGCACACCGTCTCGCGGCTCGTCGGCGCGCCCCCCGGCTACATCGGCTACGAGGAGGGCGGCCAGCTCACCGAGGCCGTGCGGCGCAAGCCCTACAGCGTCGTGCTGCTGGACGAGATCGAAAAGGCGCACCCGGACGTCTTCAACGTGCTGTTGCAGCTGCTCGACGACGGGCGCCTCACCGACTCGCACGGCCGCACCGTGAACTTCCGCAACACGATCGTCATCCTCACCTCGAACATCGGCTCGCAGGAGCTGCTCGACGGCGTGAAGGACGACGGCACGATCGAGCCGGGCGCGCGCGAGCGGGTGGCGGACCTGCTGCACGCCAAGTTCCGGCCCGAGTTCCTGAACCGGCTCGACGGCATCGTGCTCTTCAAGCCGCTGCGCAAGGAGCAGGTCAAGCAAATCGCGCGGCTGCAGCTGGCGGACCTCACGCGGCGCATCCGCGGCCGCGGCCTCGTGCTGGACGTCGCGGACGACGCGCTGGACCTCCTCGTCGAGCGCGGCTACGACGCGGCCTACGGCGCGCGCCCGCTCAAGCGCGAAATCCAGAACGACCTGGAGAACCCCGCCGCGCGCCTCATCCTGCAAGGCGACTTCCACGAGGGCGACACGCTCGCCGTGGAAACCGCCGGCGGCGAGTTCGCGCTCGGCATCCGCACGAAGAAATAGGCCCGCGCGGCGCTACGGCCGCAGCCCGAGCCGGCGCGCGACGCGCTGCAGGTAGGCGCGCTCGATGCCGGCCTCGCGCGCCGACGCGGAGACGTTGCCGCCGTTGCGGCGCAGCAGGTCGGTGAAGTAGCGACGCTCCCACTCGTCGAGGAGCCGGGCCTTGCCCTCCTTGAAGGGCAGGGCGCCGTCGGGGAACGCCGGCGGCGCGGAAGCGGCGTCCGGCCCGCGTGCGCCCGCGCGCCCCGCCGCAAGCGCGGCCGCGAGGTCGACCGGCCGGCGGGGCGAATAGAACGCGCGGTCGACGAGATTGCGCAGTTCGCGCACGTTGCCGGGCCAGGCGTGGCGGCGCAGCGCGGGCAGCGCGGAAGCGAGGTCGCCGAGTTCCTTCTCCGCGTCCGGGCCGTGCAGGCGGCGGGCGAAGGCGGCGACGAGCGCGGGGATGTCTTCCGGCCGCTCGCGCAAGGGCGGCAGCTCGATGGACACGACGGAAAGCCGGTAGAACAGGTCCTCGCGGAAACGGCCCGCGTTCACTTCCTCGTCCAGGCGCTTGTTCGTCGCGCACACCACGCGCACGTCCACCTTCCGCACCCCGTTGGAGCCGACGCGGCGGATTTCGCGGTTTTCGAGGACGCGCAGCAGCTTGGGCTGCAGAGACGGCGGCAGGTCGCCGATCTCGTCGAGGAAGACCGTTCCGCCGTCCGCCGCCTCGAACACGCCGGGGCGGTCCGCCGCGGCGCCGGTGAAGGCGCCTTTGACGTGGCCGAACAATTCGCTTTCCACCAGATCGGGCGAAAGCGCGGCGCAGTCGATCACGAGAAACGGTTTCTTCGCGCGGGGGGAGTGCGCATGGATTTCGCGGGCGAGGATTTCCTTGCCCGTGCCGGTTTCGCCGGCGAGCATCACGGTGGCGTCCGTGGGAGCGTAGGATTCCGCGAGACGGAAGACGCGGCGCATCGCGGGGGACGACCCGACCGCGGCGCCGAACGACTCGCGCTCGCTCAGCTCCAGCTCGCGGGAATCCTCCTGCGGCGAAAACTCCAGCACGGTCCCGCCCAGGCCGATGCGCGCGCCGGCGTCGAGGAAGGCGTGGGCGACGCGGACGCCGTCCACGAACGTCCCGTTGGTGCTGCCGAGATCTTCGATGCCGTAGCCGTCGCGACCGTCCGCCACGATGCGGCAGTGCCGGCGGGACACCGCCGCGTCGCCCTCGAGCCGCAGGTCGTTGCCGACGGCGCTTCCGATCGAAAACGAATCGCCGGGGATCGGGATGCGGCGGCCCCGGCCCGGCCCTTCCGCGACGAAGAGCGAGGCCTTGCGGATGCGCGGTGGGCCGCCGGCGGCGTCCGGCGGGACGACGAGAGTCCGTGACGTGTCCATGACGGGCGCGATTATACCGCGTCCCCACCGCGGAATCCAGCGGAATCCGCTTGCCGCGGCGCGGTCCGTTCCGGTAGAATGCGCGCCGATGCAGGGCAACCCCTTCACGCTTCTCTCCTCCACGCCGACGGAACGCGGTTTCGCCGCGCGGCGCGGCGTGCTGCGCACCGCGCACGGCGAGGTGCAGACACCGGTCTTCATGCCGGTCGGCACGCAGGCCACCGTGAAAACGCTCGAACCGCGCGACCTGCGCGACCTGCGGGTGCAGATCCTGCTCGGCAACACCTACCACCTGATGCTCCGGCCCGGCAACGACGTCATGTCGCTCGCGGGCGGCCTGCACGCGTTCATGGGCTGGGACGGGCCGATTCTCACGGACAGCGGCGGTTTCCAGGTCTTTTCGCTCGGCAAGCTCCGGAAGATCGCGCCGTCGGGCGTGGCGTTCAACTCCCACATCGACGGGCGCCGCTTCTTCCTCGGCCCGAAGGAGTCGATGGAAACGCAGCGCGTCCTCGGGTCGGACGTGGCGATGTGTTTCGACGAGTGCATCCCCTGGCCCGCCGCGCGCGACTACGCGGAAAAGTCCGTCCGCACCACGGTCGAATGGGCGGCGCGCTGCAAGGACGAGCCGCATGCGCCCGGCCAGCTCCTGTTCGGCATCGTGCAGGGGAGCGTCTTCCCCGACCTGCGCGCGCTGTGCGCCCGCGAACTCGCCGCGATCGGTTTCGACGGCTACGCCGTGGGCGGCGTGAGCGTGGGCGAGCCGGAGCCGGAGTTGCTGCGCGGCGTCGAGGAAAGCACGCCGCACCTGCCGCAAGACCGCGCGCGCTACCTCATGGGCGTGGGCGACCCGATCCAGCTCGTGGAAGGCGTCGCGCGCGGCATCGACATGTTCGACTGCGTGATGCCCACGCGCCACGCGCGCAACGGCTCGGCCTTCACGCGGCGCGGTTCCGTGCCGGTGAAGGCGGGACGTTTCGCGCGCGACCTCTCGCCGGTCGAGGAAGGATGCGACTGCTACTGCTGCCGCCACTTCACGAAGGCCTACGTGCGCCACCTGCTGCACTGCGGCGAAATCCTCGGCGAGCGGCTCCTCACGCTCCACAACGTGCATTTCTTCATGCGCTTCATGGAGCGGATGCGCGAGGCGCTCGACGCCGGGACGTTCCCGGAATTCCGCGCCCGCGCCTGGGCGCAACTGCGCGGCGCGCCCGCGCCGTCCGCCTGACCCCGCCCCGCCCGCGCCGCCGGAGGACCGCCGCCGCCGCGGACGCGGCGACGCCCGGCGCGAGTATTCGGTCAGGGTTGGGGGTGGTCGCATGGGGCGGGACGGGCGCACGATCTCATGCACCGCACTTGGAGGCGTAGCCGAAAATGCCGGGCCGGCGCGTTCGGGGCGCCCGCGCGGCGGCCTCGCGGCGCTCGTCGGCGCGGCGGCGTGTAGGCCGCCTGCGCCTCCTCCCGCTCGCGATTCCGCTCGCGCGG
>JAFTHC010000023.1 GCA_017457625.1 Kiritimatiellia bacterium | reverse complement strand
GTGCGGACGCGCGGCCGCGCCGCGGCGGCGCGGAGCCGCGGCGCGTGGGCGGGCGCGAGGCCGGCGTGCGCCAGCGGGACGGCGGCGAGGAGCGCGAGCGCGAGCGCGCGGATGTCGGGGCTCGCCGCGACCATCGAGCGCAGCGTCGAGGGGGAGAGGAAGTTGCCGTAGGGCGCCGTCACGAACAGCGTGGACCAGACGAGCGGCGCGAGCCCGGCGAGCGCGCCGAGCGCCAGCGCGAGCGTGTGGCGCCACGCGCCGCGGCGCAGGACCGCGAAGAGCGCGATCGGAACGGCCCAGGCCGCGAGGATCGGATGGAAGCAGACCGCCAGGCCGAGGCAGAGCCCGACCGCGGCGCCGACCCACGGGCGGGCGTCGGTCCCGGCGACGAACGCGAGCGAGAGCGCGAACGCCGCGAACATCGTCGCGGGGCCTTCCGCGTAGGGGCCGGTCGCGAAGCGCACGCCCCAGGGCTGCAGCAGGACGAACGAGATCGCGACCGCGAGGAAGCGAAAGGCGTCGAAGCCGCGGAAGCGGACGCCGTTCGTCCCCTCCTTCGCGACGATCCAGACGAGCAGGAACGTCGCCCAGACGAGCAGCGACGGAAGCCCCGGCAGGTGCGCGCGCTGCCACGGCAGGAAAGGCTGGAAGAACGGCCGCGCCTCCAGCGTGGCGGGGTCCAGCTGGTGCGCCAGGTCGCGCGTCTTGCGCGGCAGGCCCGGGCGGTAGAGCAGGTCGGGGCGCACCTCGGGCGGCACGGCGGCGAACGCGTCGTCGCGGAAGACGAGCGGCGCGCCGTTCCCGAGCGAACGCGCGAGCGCGGTCTGCGCCGAATCGTCGAGGCCCGTGAAGAACACGTCTCCGCGGGGCTCCGTTTTGACGAGCCAGAGCCCGACGAACAGGGCGGCGAGGGAAGCCGTGAACAGGCAGCCGAGCCTGGCGCGGAGCCAGTTGCGGATGCGGTCGGAGGGCGGGATGCCGGCCGCGGGGCGGCTTCTTCTCCCCGGGGGCGCCGCCGTTTCCGCGCGGCCCGCGTCCGTCCCGTCCCTGGGCCGTTCCTCCGCCATGCCCGGTCCCTACGCGATCTCGCGCTTCACGCGCTCGAGGTCGGCGTCGACCATCATCGTGATGAGCTGCTCGAGGGAAGTCTTCGCCTCCCAGCCGAGCCTCTCCTTGGCCTTGGCGGGGTTGCCGAGGAGAACGTCCACTTCGGCCGGGCGGTAGAACCGCGGGTCGACGACGACGTATTTTTCGTAGTCCAGGCCGACGTGGTCGAAGGCGATGCGGCACATGTCGCGGACGGTCGTCGTGCGGCCGGTGGCGACGACGTAGGTGTCCGGCTCGGGCTGCTGCAGCATCGCCCACATCGCCTCGACGTAGTCGCCCGCGAAGCCCCAGTCGCGCTTGGCGTCGATGTTGCCCAGGTGCAGGTCCTTCTGGACGCCGCTGCCGTCCCGCGCCGGCGCGCCGAGCTTGATGCGCGCGACGGCGTCCGTGACCTTGCGCGTCACGAACTCGATGCCGCGCAGGGGCGACTCGTGGTTGAAGAGGATGCCGGAGCAGCCGAACAGGCCGAAACTTTCGCGGTAGTTGATCGTGGACCAGTGCGCGAAGAGCTTCGAGACGCCGTAGGGGCTGCGCGGGTAGAAGGGCGTGGTCTCGCTCTGGACCGGCTCCTGGATCTTGCCGAACATTTCGGAGGTCGAGGCCTGGTAGAACTTCGCCTCCGGGCGGACCTGGCGGATCGCCTCCAGGATGTTGAGCGCGCCGAGGCCGGTCGCGTTGGCGGTGAGGAAGGGCTGGTCCCAGGAGGTCGCGACGAAGCTCTGCGCGCCGAGGTTGTAGACTTCGTCCGGCTTGCAGCCGAGCAGCGCGCGGACGATCGAGGCGCTGTCGGTGAGGTCGCCGTCGATCAGGCGCACCTTGTCCAGGACGCCGAGGTATTCGAGACGCCACGTCGTCGGCGTCGAACGGCGGGGGTGCAGCCCGCAGACTTCGTAGCCCTTGGAGAGGAGGAAACGCGCCAGGTAGGCGCCGTCCTGGCCGGTGATGCCGGTGATGAGTGCGGTTTTGTTCATGGCGGAAAGGTCGCGTGCCGGAAACGCGCGGACGCCGGAAAGACTACCACGCGCACCCGTCCGCGGGCAAGCGAAAAGCGCGCGTTGCGCGGGCGGGGCCGATTTGGTAGACTCCCGCCCCGCTCCCGCGGCAACGGCCCTCCGGGCGCTTGCGCCATGCCTTCCAGAAAAAAAGTCCGCGTCGCCGTGATCGGCTGCGGCGTCATCAGCGAGCTCCACTTGCGCTGCTTCGCGCACAATCCGGACGCGGAGGTCGCGGCCGTCTGCGACCTCGTGCCGGAGCGGGCCCGCCGCGCCGCGCGGGAGCGGGCGCCCGGCGCGCGGTGGACGACGCGCGCCGCGGACGTCTTCGCCGACCCCGGGATCGACGCCGTGTCGGTCTGCACGGACCACGCGTCGCACGCCGCGCTCGCCTGCGCCGCGCTCGCCGCCGGCAAACACGTGCTCTGCGAGAAGAGCCTCGCGCGCACCGCGGGCGACCTGCGCCGCATGCTCGCGGCCGCGGCGGCGCGGCCGGACCTGGCGGCCGCGGCCGTTTTCCAGCACCGTTTCGAGCCGCTGCCGCGCGTGTTGCGCGAACTGGTCGCGGAGGGCGCGTTCGGGCGGCTCGTGGCCGCGACCGGTTCGCTCTGGACGCTGCGCGACGACGCCTATTTCCGCAAGGACGCCTGGCGCGGCACGCGGAAAGGCGAGGGCGGCTCGGTCCTGATCAACCAGGCCATCCACTACTTCGACCTGCTGCTCTGGATCGCCGGCGGGGCGGACGCGGCGCGCGCCTTCGCCGCCAACCTCGGGCACGAGGGCGTGATCGAGACGGAGGACACGGTCGCCGTCGCGCTCCGCATGCGCGGCGGCGCCCTCGGGTCGTTCACGGCCACCAGCGCCGGCATGCCCCAGTGGAGGTCCGCCCTCGTCTTCCAGGGCAGCGCCGGGTGCGCCGAGATGCGCGATGACCGGCTCTTTTCCCTTTCGCTCGCCGACAAGGCCGCGGAGAAACGCGTCCGCGCCCGCGTCGACCGGGCGCTCGCCGCCGGCGCGGACCTCTTCCCGAAGGGCCGCGACTACTACGGGCCCGGGCACCAGGCGCAGATCGACGACTTCGTCCGCGCCGTCCGCACGGGCCGGCGGCCCTTCGTCACGTTCGCGGACGCCGCGGAGACCGACGCCCTCGTTTTCGCGGCCTACGCGTCGGCCGCCCGGGAGGGGCGCGCTTCGCGATGACGGTCGCGCTCCAGGTCGCCGCCGTCCTGTTCGGCCTGGCCGCGCTCGTGTGGAGCGCGGACCGGTTCGTGGACGGCGCGAGCGCCGCGGCGCGGCTGCTCGGCGTGCCGCCGCTGCTCGTGGGCATGGTCGTGGTCGGGTTCGGCACGAGCGCGCCGGAGCTCACGGTGTCCGCGTTCGCCGCCGCGGGCGGCAACCCGTCGATCGCGCTCGGCAACGCGTTCGGCTCCAACATCTGCAACGTCGCCCTCATCCTCGGCCTCTGCGCGCTGCTGCGCCCCGTGCCGGTCGGCCGCGCCGCGGCGGTCCGGGAAATCCCGTTCGTGCTCTCGGCGACCGCCGTGGCGTGGCTGCTGCTGCGCGACGACGCCCTCGGCCGCGGCGAAGCGCTGCTCATGCTCGCCGTCTTCGCCGCCTGCTACGTCGAACATAATGAAGAATCTTCATTTAATCAGGCCATCATCGCCATCACCTCCGGCTCTGCCGCAGC
>JAFTHC010000153.1 GCA_017457625.1 Kiritimatiellia bacterium | reverse complement strand
TTCCTTCGTCTTGGCTGCCACCGTGATCGTCAGCGTCTTCGCGCCGATCGTCAGGTTGGCCGGGACGTAGACCACGTCGTAGTTGCCCTGCTCGGCGTCGCCGGCCGGCGTGATCGCGTAGGTGCCCGCGTTCTCGCCCTCGGCGCGGGAGAGCGTGTAGCTGATCACGGCCGCGGTTTCCTCGCCTTTCAGGCCCGTGACCGTCGCCGTCAGCTCGGGATCGGCGTCGCCGTAGGTCTTGCTCTTCGCCTCGGCCGTCACCGTAGCCGTCGCCTTCGTGATCGTCAGGTTGGCGCCCGTGAAGGCGATCGTGTAGTTGCCACCGGCGGCGAGCGTGCCCTGCGTAATCGCGTAGGAACCCACGTTCTCGCCCTCGGCGCGGGTCAGCGCGCCCGTCAGCGTGTCGCCGTTCACAAGACCGGCGACCTCGTAGGTCAGCTCCGGATCGGCGTCGCCGTATTCCTTCGTCTTGGCCGCCACCGTCACCGTCACCGCCTTCGCGTTGATCGTGAAGTCGCCGCGGACGAGCGTGACTTCATAGTTGGCGTTGGCTTCGTACTCGGCGTCCAGCATGGCCTCGTAGGTCCCGACGTCCTCGTCGGAATTCAGGCGGCTGTAGACGATCGTGCCGAGGTCGCCCGCGTTCACAAGGCCCTCGACCGTGCCGGTGAAGGTCGGGTCGGCGTCGCCGTAGGTCTTCGAGGCGTTCGCGACCGTGATCGTCACCGGCGCCTTCGTGATCGTGTAGTTCGCACCGGTGAAGGCGATCGTGTAGTTATCGCCCGCGGTGAGCGTACCCTGCGAGATCGCATAGGTGCCGACATCGTCGCCCTCGGCGCGAGTCAGCGCGCCGGTGATTTCGTCGCCCTCCTCAAGGCCTTCGCTCGTGTAGGTCAGCGCGACCGCTTCGGCGCCGTAGACCTGCGTCTTGGCCTCCGCGACGATCGTCAGCGTCTTCGCGTTGATCGTGAAGTCGGCCGGGACCACCGTGACCGTGTAGTTGTCGTTCGCCGTGTAGGTCGCCGTCAGGACGTCGTCGTAGGTGCCGACGTTCTCGTCGCTGCCCGTGCGGCTGTAGGCGACCGTGCCGAGGTCGCCCTCGTTCACGAGCCCCTCGACCGTGCCGGCGAACTCCGGATCGTCCGCGCCATAGGTCTTCGAGGCGGCCGTGACCGTGATCGTGGCCGCGGCCTTCGCGATCGAGAAGTTCGTCGTGATCGTGCCGGTCCAGAGGTTGGTGCCGACGATCGTCGCGACGGCGGTGTCCTCGCCGGCGTTGACGTTGTTCGCGTAGGTCACGACGTAGTCCGTGCCGGCGACGAGGTTCGTCGTGCCGTAGTCGACGGAGTCCACGCCAGCCTTCGCGGTGGCGTCGTAGACGAGACCGTCGGCGACCGTGACGACCGCGCCGGCGATGTCGATGCGCTCGACGACGGTGAAGGCGCCGCCCTCGGACACGGCGAAGTAGTCCGGATCGACGAACTGGCCGGCGGCGTCGGTGACGGGGATATGGTCGTCGCCGAGCATCGGGTCGTTGCCGTAGAACGTGCCGCCGTTCAGGATGATGTGGGCCTCGCCCGCGAGATCGTTCTTGACGTTCAGGGTCAGCGGCTTGTCGACCTTGTTCCCGGCCGCGTAGGCGTAGTCGCCCTCGGCGGTGTTCTGGAACGTGCCGCCGTTGATGGTGACGACGCTGTCGGCGTTGCTCACGTAGATGGTCGCCTCCTTCGTGTCCTTGCTGAGGAACGTGCCGCCGTTGATCACGACGTCGCCGCCCTTGGCCCAGACCGCGCAGCATTCGGCCGCCTCGGTCGTCATCGTGCCGCCGTTGGTGGCCTCGATCGTGATCGTGCCGGCGGTCGTCGTCAGCACGTCGCTCGGGGAGCTCCAGGTCTGGCCGTTGAGGTCGATCGTGAAGGCCTTGTCGGCCGTGTTGACGATGGCCTCGCCGACATCGGCGAGAAGGACGATCGTCTCGCCGGACGCGACGTTCTCGACGGCGTCGGCGAGGGTCGCGACGTAGTTGGTCGCGGTGGCGCCGGTCTCGGCGTCGGCGACGGAGATGATCATCACCTGGGCGCCGGTGATCGTGAACGTGGCGCCCGTGAAGGTCACGGCGTAGTTGCCCTGCTCGGCGTCGCCCGACGCAGTGATCTCGTATTCGCCGGCGGTCTCGCCCGCGACGCGCGTGACCGTATAGGAGACGGTGTCGGAGCCGACGGTGCCGTCGACCGTGGCCGTGAGCTCCGGATCGGCGTTGCCGGCGACCTTGGAGGCGGCCTGCGCCGCGACCGTGACGGGCTTGCGGGCGATGGACCACTCCGCGGTGACGGTCTCGCGCGCGGCGGCGTCGGCCGGATCGGTGGCGTCGGACCAGACGGAGTCCGCCGAGTCGAGCGCGACCGTGGCGGAGTAGTCGCCGGCGGCCGTGGCGGCGGTCGTGCCGGTCGCGGCGCTGCCCGCGGCGACGGTCACGCCGGTCTGCTCCTCGCCGCTGTAGACGAGGCCGGTCGCGACGGCCGGGCGGTCGACCTTGGTCCAGGTCTTGAACGCGGCGGTGTAGTTCGTGCCGCCGACGGCGACCGCGGGCAGATCGCCCGTCCAGGTCTGCACGCCATCGTTCCAGCCCTCGAAGGTGTAGAGCGCGGCGTCGGTGGCGGCCTTGGTCTGCGCCTCGCCGAGGTAGACGGGGATGGTGCCGATCACGATGCCCGTCGAGTAGAGCTCCGTGCCGTTCTCGGCGAGCCAGATGACGGTGGCCTCGTTGAGCTCGACCGAGTAGGTGACGGTCGTGGCGGGGTCGCCGGCCGCTTCGACGACCTTGTAGGTCGGAGCGTCGGCGGCGGTGAACGCCAGGCCGCTCTCGTAGGAGCCGGCGACGACCGTGACGGACTTGCCGACGGCGAGCTCGATCGAGCCCGAGACGTCGTCCGCGAGGAGGGTGACGGTCGCCGCGTCGGCGGACGCGAGGGCCGTTCCGACGGCCGTCACGACGTCCGTCGCGTTCGTGTAGGGCGTGTCGCCGACGGCGGCGACGTAGGAGACGTCCTGGACGGCGACGACGTCGCTCTTGACCATTTCGGCGCTGCCGAACGCGATCGTGGAGAGCGAGGTCATGCCGGCGGGGAGCGGGATGGCGTAGTTCTTCGCGCCGCCCTGCCCTTCCGCGTAGAGCGGAACGCCGTCGATGTAGTAGCGGACGGTCGCGGGCGAAGCCGCGAAGTCGTAGACCGCGAGGTAGTCGGCCTCGCCCTCGGCCTCGGCCGGGGTGACGCCGAGGAGCTTGGTCCAGGTCGTGCCGTCGTAGGCGTAGAACGCGGCGGCGGTGTCGCCCGAAAGCTGGAGGACGGCGAAGCCGGCGGCCGCGTCGCCCACCTCGGGCTCGGACGTCAGGCCTTCGGCGGGCACGTCGATCGTCGTGTGGATGCGGACCGCCTCGCCCTCGGCGGAGGCGACGTCGTTCGCGTAGCCGACGCCGGCGGCGCCCATGTCGGAGAACGCCTCGAACTGCTCGGGCGCGGCGGTGAAGAAGGGCGTCGACGCCTTGGCGTAGAACGTGCCTTCGTTGTGGGCCGCCTCGGCGAGCGGGACTTCGCCCTGCGCGGCGTCGGCCGTCCACGTCGTGCCCGCGTTCCAGGCGAGGTCCGAGAAGGAGAGCGTGCCGGCGGCGTAGATCGCCGAGGCCGGCGTGGCAGCGACCTCGGTTCCTTCAAGAAGGCCCGCAGGCGCGAGCGCGACCGTGGCGGCGGCGCCGTTCACCGTCGCGTCGACCGCGTGGTCCGCGAGCGGGAGCGCGAGCTTGACGGCGATGTTGGTCTTGAACGTGGCGCGGTAGGTCGCGCCCTCCGTGGCGGCGACGAGCGCGGGCGACCAGCCCGTGAACGTGTAGGCGTATTTGCCGCCGGACGCGTCGGCGATCGTCGGATCGTCGTGCGTCGGCATCTGGCCTTCCTCGACCGTCGTGCGGTCGATCTCGCTGCCGTCGGCCGCGATCCAGATGATCGTGTAGGTGCCGATTTCGTCGATCGTGAAGGACGCGGTGGCGCTGCCGGCCTGGTAGTTGGCCGTCTCGGGGACGGAAACCTTCACCGTGTAGGTGCCGGCCGCGGTCGGCTGGCCGGAAAGCTGCGTCTCTCCATCCTGAGACCAGTAGGTGATGGTCTCGGCGCCGCCGCCGACGTTGCCGGAGACGACGGGCGTGTTGGCCGTCTTGCCCTCGGTCCAGCCCTGGAGCGAAACCGCGAGCGCGGAGAGCGGAGCCTTGGCGATGGACCAGTCAATGGTCTTGGCGGCCGTCGCGGCGGCGTTGACTTCCGTGGCGTCGGCCCAGACGGTGTTCTCGGCGTCGGCGAGCGACGCCGTGGCGGTGTAGTCGCCCGCATCGGTTCCGACCGCATCGCCCGAGAGCGTGTAGCCCTGGCCGGCCTCGACGCCGGTCTGCTCCGTGCCGTCGTAGACGAGACCCTCGGCGGCCGTCGGGGCGACGACCTTGGTCCAGGTCTTGAACTGCGCCGTGTAGGTCGCGTTGCTGGAGACCGTGGCGTCCTGGGCCGGCGTCCACGCGACGAACGTGTAGAGCGCGTTGTCGTCGCCGGACTTGGTCGGATTCTCGGCGGGCACCGGCATGGCCGTGCCGTGGGCGACGCGGTTGGATGCGAACTGCGCCCCGTCCGCGACCCAGATCACGTCGTATTCGTTCTGCGTCCACTTCGCGGTGAGCGTGATGTCCTCGACGACCGGATCGTCGAAGTCCCAAGCCTCGCCCGCGACGAGGTTCGTGTACCAGCCCTCGAACGTCCAGCCCGTGAAGGTCGGGGCCTCAGGCTCGTTGGCGGTCTTGCCCTTGCCGATCACCTGCGCCTCGGGCGGCGCGACCTTGTCGTCCGCAAACGTGACCGTGACGGCCTCGTAGACCGTGTACCAGCCGGAGGACGGATCGTCCGCGACGGAGACGTAGCCGGTGGCGACGTAATCGGTGTCCGCGCCGTCCGCGGCGTTGTTCGCCGGATCGAAGCCCTGGAACGAACCGCCGGTCACGGCGATGGCGCCCTTGTTGTCGTCGCTGCAGTTGAGCAGGAAGGCCGTGTCCGCGGCGGTGCTGCTGAACGTGCCGCCCGAGATCGTCGCGGCCGAGCCGGCGGTCTCGTCGGTGTAGAGAATCTCGCCGGCGCTCTCGTAGGCGCCTCCCGTGATCGCGA
>JAFTHC010000152.1 GCA_017457625.1 Kiritimatiellia bacterium | reverse complement strand
GAAGGTGCAGCGCAGGGCGGAGCCCTTGCGCGTCACGGCCTTGAGGACGGGGCCGGTGGCCGTGCCTTTGGCGCCGTAGACCATCTTGCCGGCGAGCGCTTCGAGGCGGCGGGCGACCTCGCGCTTGTTGCCCGGATGGATGTCGCTGTGGTCGCCGATGTCGGCGGCGGTCACGAGGTCGCAGAGGCGGATGGAGCGGATGCCCTCCTGCACGGCGCGGATGTCCGTCCAGGCCTGGTCGGCGTCCGGCGGGAAGTCCTTCCAGAAGTCGTCCGGCAGGCGGTCTCCCGGCGTGTTGCGCTGGTAGCCCGCCAGCTGCACCTGCAGGAACGCCAGGTCCGGCGAGCGCGTCGCGCGGCGCCAGCTCTCGACGAGCAGCTTCTGCCAGAGGCCGTATTTCCGCCACTCGGAGGCGTTGGACTCGCCCTGGTACCAGATCGCGCCCTTGAAGCGCAACGGCGAAAGCGGGGCGAACATCGCGTTGAAGAGCGTCGAGGGCAGCGTGAAGGCGTAGCGCGGATCCGTCCCCTCGGCGCCGACGGGCACGACGGGACGCTCGCCGCACGCCTTCGTCGGGCGCATCTCGACGCGCTCGGCCCATTCGCCGTCGTTGAGGGGGACGCGCGCGTCCGAGCCCTCCTCGCCGATCCACAGGTTGCCGAATCCGCCCGTCCCGAAGTGGTTCGCGAGGCGGATCGCCACGACGTGCCGCCCCGGCCGGGCCAGCGCGGCGGGAACGGCGTAGTCGCGCATCGCGACCCAGTAGGCGGGCGTGTCGATCCAGGTCGCGCCGATCTTGCGGCCGTCCCAGAAGACCTCGTCCGTGTCGTTCATCCAGTCGGCGCGGAAGCGCACGTGCGCCGGATCGAGGCCGGCGGGGAGCTCGACCTCGCGGCGATACCAGATCACGCCGGGCGCCTTCGCGCCCGTGAGCGAGGCGAGCGGGCCGCGCGTCCAGCCGCGCAGGTCGGCGCCGGGCCGGGCCCACAAGGCGAGCGCGGCCTTCGTCGCGGCGGGGGCGGAGGCGAAGAACTTGCGCCGGAGCCACGTCTCGAGCTTCCGCATGCGCGCCGCCGCGTCGCGTCGGGCGCGGCGGGCCGCCTCGTCGGCGCCGCGGCGGGAGACCTTGCGGGCGGCGGCGATCTGCTCGAGCTCCTTCGTGCAGCGGTGGCGGCGGAAGGTCCCCTCGTCGATCCACGGCTCGATGCGGCAGCCGCCCCAGTTGGTCGAGACGATGCCGACCGGAACGCCGAGGCGCTTGCGCAGAAGCTGGCCGAAGAGGTAGCCCACGGCCGAGCAGATGCCGACCGCGTCGCGCGAGGTCGCCGGCTTCCAGCACGCGCCGCGCGGCAGGTCGCGGCACGGGCCGTCCGGCGAGACGGCGCGCATCGAATAGAGGATGCGCAGGTCGGGGTCGTTCGCCTTCCCGGAAAGCTCCCAGCCGCCGGGCAGGCCGTAGAACTGCGAGCCCACGACGGGGAACTCCATGTTGGATTGGCCGCCCGCGATCCAGACCTCGCCGACAGCGACGTCCCGCAGCTCGACCGCGGCGCCGCAGCCGTTCTCGACGCGGACCGTGTGGCCGGTGCCGGCGGGCAGGGCGGGGAACTCGGCGCGCCAGTCGCCGGCCGCGTCGGCGCGGACGGTCTTCTTGACGCCGTCGAACGCGACCTGGACGGTCGAGCGCGCGGGCGCGGTGCCGGCGACCGCGATCGGCGCCCCGCGCTGGAACACCATGTGGTCGGAGTAGACGTTGGGGAGGGAAAATTGGGGTTGCATCGGGATGTCGGGGAGGAGATGGCGGTTCACGGGAGAAGGGAATAGGCGCGGGTGTTCGCGACGTTGCCGCGGTCGTCGCGCAGGGCGACGCGGAACCAGCCGTCGTTGCGGTTCAGGGGAAACTCCGCGTGCGTCACGCCCTCGCCGTGCTTCGCGGCGAAGCGGCGGCCGTCGCCCACGAACTGGACGTGCGAGACGGGCGTGCAGTCCACGTGGACGACGCCGTCCTCCTCGTAGACCGCGAGGAAGCGGGGCGGGTTTTCGACGCCCGAGGCGCAGAACAGGTCGCCGCGCTCCATCGCCCCGATCACGGAGTCGTAGTCGAGCGACGCGGCGCCGACGAACGTCGAACCGCCGAACGTCCCGTGGCGCGAGCCGCCGGAGTTGTGGTTGTCGTCGCCCATCGTGGGGACGATGCGCGGGTCGACGTAGTTGAGCAGGTCGTCGTAGACGTAGGGGCAGTAGTCGCCGCCCGTGTTGACGTCCGCCCCGTAGTTGAGGATCTCGAGACCCCACAGTCCGCGCAGCGAGAGCCAGTCCTCGCGGACGTTGCGCGACCAGTTCGGGTGGTTGAGCTGGACGAGAAAACCCGCCGCGTTCGCCTTCGCGACCACTTCGTTCACGGCCTCGTGCGAGAAGACCTTCTTCTTCGCGGCCTGCTCGGGCGTGCCGTCGAAGCAGTTGTGCTGGAAACCCCAGATCGTGTCGCGCGCCGGCGGCGGCCCGGCGGGATGCCGGACCTTGGAGAACAGGTTCAGGTGGATCGTGTTGTGGAAGCGGTAGTTCCAGGGATCGGCGTCCGGCCTGGCGGGCGGCAGGTGCGAGTCCCAGTCGTTCACGTCGTATTCGGCCGACGTCAGCGTCAGGAAACCGGGGTCGTCCAGGTCGGAGTGGTCGACCAGGACGTTGTGGTCGGTGATCGCGAGGATCTGGTAGCCCGCGTTCTTGAACTCGGTGCGCAGGCGCGCGGGCGGCCAATAGCCGTCGGAAAGCGTCGAGTGGCAGTGCAGGTTCGCGCGATACCAGTTCACGCCCTGCGGCAGGAAGTGTTTTTTCATGTCGGAGCGGGCATTCTACGCCGTTCCCCCGGCGGATGCAAACGGAACGCGCGCACCGGCGTCTATTTGACCGCGGCCGCGGCGCAATGGTAGAATCGCGGCCATGAAGAGAGTGATTTTCCTCCTTGCCATGGGGCTTGCCGCGGCGGGGTGCGGCCCGGCGCCGGACGCCGCCGCGCCGGCGCGCGCGCCGGACGCGCCGCTCGTACTCGTCACAACCGGCCAGACGCCCCCCTACTCCTACCGCGACGAGGCGACCGGCGAAATCGTCGGCGCGGAGATCGACATCGCGCGCGCGGCGACCGCGAAACTCGGCCGCGGGCTCGAAGTCCGCACCGCCCGTTTCCCCGAACTCCTGCCGATGGTCGGCTCGGGCGAGGCGGATCTGGCCGCCTCGGGCATCACGATCACCGAAGGCCGGCGCCAGACGGTGGATTTCTCCGAGCCCTACGCGACGGAGGGCGGGATGTTCCTCTACCGCGAAGGCGGGCCCGTGCCGACCATCGCCCGCGCGGAGCGGATGTGCGTCGGGACGATCGACGCTTCGACCTACGACTTCTACCTCACCTCGCACGGCGTCGACCCGCAGCGCTTCGACACGTTCGACGCGGCGATGGAGGCCTTCCGCGCCGGGCGCGTGGACACGGTCTTCTACGACAGCTGCACCGCGCGGATCGTGGCGGAGGAATCCGCCGACGTCGCGGCCTCGCCGCTGGAGACGCGCGAAAACTTCGGCATCGCGGTCCGGAAGGGCGACGCGGCGCTCAAGGCCGCGCTGGACGCGGCGATCGCGGAAAGGAGGGCGCGATGAAGGCGGATCCCCGGCGGCGTCTGGCCTGGCGGCTCGTGGGCGCGGTGGCGACCGCATTCGCCGCGTCGATGGCGCTCACGTGGGCGCTGCACGAGCGGATGACGCAGAACCAGATGCACCACGTCGTCGACAACGTCTTCGACGACGTCGCGGTTCACATCCGCGAACGCGTCGACGGCCGCATGCTGCGCCTCGCGGCGGAGGTGCGCGACCGGGTCCTGGAGATGCGGACGCAGGCGTGGTGGAGCGACCCGGACGAGTCGAGCCGCCGCCTGCGCGCGCTGGCCGGCGAACTGGGCCTCGACGACATCTGCGTCGCCGACGCCAAGGGGCTGCTCACGCACGGCGCGCGCCGCGAGCAGGTCGGCGCGCTCGACTTCACCACGGCCGAAGGGCAGGCGCGCGAGTTCGCGGCCCTGCTGGACGAAAAATACGAGCTGACGCAGACGCTGCTCCCCTCCACGCTGCACGGCGAGGTCGTGAAATACGTGGGCGTGTGGATCCCGGACGGCGGCTTCGTGCAGGTGGGCGCGCGCGGGCAGACGATCCGCAACCTCGCGCGCACCGCGGTGACGGGCCTCACGCACGGCTGGCACGTGAGCGGGGGCGACGGCGGCATCTACATCACCACCGGCCGCGGCACGATCATCTCGCACCCGGAGGCCGGACGCGAGGGCGGGCAGTGGCGCGACCCCGGACCGGACTTCCAAACCGCGCGGCGCGACATCGAAGGCTTCCCGGTCTACGTCGTCATCCCGCGGCGCACGGCGATCGTCGAGCGGCGCGTCCTCGTCGGAACCTCCGCGTTTCTCAACGCCGCGGCGCTCGTCCTCGCCGCGGTGCTCGTCGGCCTCGTGATCGCCGGCTGGGTCCGCGCCCAGATCCGCGCGCGCCGCGCCAAGGAAATGGCGATGGCCGCCGACATCCAGGAGAACGCGATTCCGCGCGTGTTCCCGCCGTTCCCGGAAGAAAAGCGCGTGGACCTGCACGCGAGCATGCGGCCGGCGCGCGAAGTCGGCGGCGACTTCTACGACTTCTTCTTCTCGGCCCCGGACCGTCTCGTCTTCCTCGTCGCGGACGTGAGCGACAAGGGAGTCCCCGCCGCGCTCTTCATGATGCGCGCCAAGACGGTACTCAAGAACTTCGCGCAGGCGGGCCGCTCTCTCGCCGACGCCGTGGCGAAGGCGAACGACGCGCTCTGCGAGGGCAACGCCGCCAACATGTTCGTCACCGCGTGGATCGGCGAACTCGAGCTCGACACGGTCCGCGTGCGCTACGTGAACGCGGGCCACAACCCGCCCGTGCTGCTGCGCGCGGCGGACGGCTCGGCCGCGTTCCTGCGCTCCCGGCCCGGACTCGTCCTCGGCGCGATGCCGGGCGCGAACTACCGGGCGGGCGAGACCTCGCTCGAACCGGGCGACGCGCTCTACCTCTACACCGACGGCATCACCGAACAGTCCGATCCGCACGGCACGCTCTTCGGCGAGGAGCGCCTCCTCGCGGCGCTCTCCGGCGGCGGCTTCGCCGAGCGGCCCGAGACGATCCCGGGCGCAATCCTCGCGCTCGTCGACGCCCACGCCGCCGGCGCGCCGCAGTCCGACGACCGCACGCAGCTCGTCGTCCGCCGCCGCCGCCGGGACTGACCGCGGAACCCGGCGAAGCGGGAAAAGCCAACGGGCATGCCGGCTTGCCGGCATGCCCGTTGGCATTTTTTTGTCCGGTGGCGCGCCGGGGCTAGATGTCCGCGGGAGATGGCGCTTCGTCCAGATTGTTCAGGTCTTCGTCGACCTGCTCCGGTCCTCCGTCCCGGCGGACACTCATTTTGCGGAACCGCTCTAGGCGTCCGCGGGGGACGGCGCTTCGTCCGGGTCGTTCGGGGCGATCTGGGCGAAGGTCTGGCGGCGGACGTTCTCCGCTTCCGAGATCGGCATGTCCTCTTCGGCGACGGGGTCCGCGAGCGGGACGACCTTGAGGCAGCGGTTCATCGGGAAGCCCGTGCCGGCCGGGATGAGGTGGCCGATGATCACGTTCTCCTTGAACCCGCGCAGGTAGTCCTTGCGGGCCTGCGTGGCGCTTTCCGTGAGCACGCGCGTGGTGTCCTGGAAGGACGCCGCCGAGATGAACGAGTCGGTTTCGAGCGCGGCCTTGGTGATGCCCAGCAGCACCGGGGTCGCTTCGGCCGGGCGCTTGCCTTCGGCCATCGCTTCCTCGTTCTTGCGCATGAACTCCTCGTGCGAGACCTGTTCGCCCCAGAGGAAGTCCGTGTCGCCCGGGTTCACCACCTTGACCTTGCGCAGCATCTGCCGCACGATGATCTCGATGTGCTTGTCGTTGATTTCGACGCCCTGCAGCCGGTAGACGCTCTGCACTTCGCTCACGAGGTAGCGCTGCAGCTCGTCGCGCCCGGAGACTTCGAGGATCTCCTGCGGCGAGAGGTCGCCGTCCGTGAGCGGCTGGCCCTTGCGGACGCGGTCGCCCGGGTAGACGATGACGTGCTTGCCCATCGGGATGTAGTGCCGCTCCTCGGTGTCGGTCGCTTCGTCCCTGACGACGATGACGCGCTTGCCGCGCTCGTTGTCCGCGAATCCGACTTCCCCTTCGATCTTGGAGATTTCGGCGACTTCCTTGGGCTGGCGCGCTTCGAAGAGCTCGGTCACGCGCGGCAGGCCGCCCGTGATGTCGCGCGTCTTGCTTTCCTTGCGCGTCGTCCTCGCGAGGACCTGGCCGGGCGTGACCGCGTCGCCGTCCTTGACGGTGACGACGGCGCCCGTCGGGATCGCGTAGTAGCCGAGGCCGGCGGTCTTGCCGTCGCGCTCGCCCATGACGATGATCTGCGGGTGGAGGTTCTCCTTGGTTTCGATCGCGACGAGCTGCGCGGCGCCGGACTTGGCGTCGACCTGGCGCTCGACGGAGACGCCTTCGACGAAGTCGTTGAACTTGACGCGGCCCTCGAACTCCGTGAGGATCGGCGTGGAGTAGCCGTCCCATTCGGCGAGCTTGAACTTGGCCTTGACCTTGTCGCCCGCGCCGGCGTGGACGACGGCGCCGAGCGGCGGCGAGAACTTCTCCAGAACGTTGCTCTCGGCGGGGCCGAGGTTCGGGTCCTTGACGATGTAGACCGTGGTGCCCTGGTTGAGGACGACCGTGTCGCCTTTGGCGTTGCGCACCTGGCGCATGTCGTCGGAGAAGACGACGTAGCCGGTCTCGCGCGTGACGTGTTCGGTCGAGGTGATCGTGGTCGACGCGGTGCCGCCGACGTGGAAGGTCCGCATCGTGAGCTGCGTGCCGGGCTCGCCGATGGACTGCGCGGCGACGATGCCGACCGCGGTGCCGATCTGGACGGGCTTGCCGGTGGAGAGGTCGCGGCCGTAGCACTTGGCGCACATGCCGTGTTCGCTCTGGCAGGTGAGGCCGGAGCGGATCCACACGCTCGGGAGGTTGAGCGGCGCGATGCGCTTGCAGGCCTTTTCGTCGAACTCCTCGTTGGCGTAGACGAGCACTTCGCCCGTGGCGGGGTCCACGATGTCGTTGAGCGAGGTGCGGCCGAGGACGCGCTGCGAAATGGGGGTGACGACCTTGTCGCCGTCCATGATCGGCTTCATCTCGATGCCGTTGGGGGTGCCGCAGTCCTCTTCGGTGATGATGACGTCCTGCGACACGTCGACGAGCTTGCGCGTGAGGTAGCCGGCGTCCGCAGTCTTGAGGGCGGTGTCCGCCAGGCACTTGCGGGAGCCGTGCGTGGAGATGAATTATTCTAG
>JAFTHC010000151.1 GCA_017457625.1 Kiritimatiellia bacterium | reverse complement strand
TTCCTGAGCGTCACGGACGACGCGCTCGAAGCCGACGGAACGACGATGCGGTATTCGCCGTTCGTGGAGAAACCCTGCACGACGGCGTCGGCGGAAATCGTCACGACGCCGGTATCTTTCGCGAACGACCATCCTCTGCCGGAGTTGTCCACATTGCTCGCGACGACTCCATCGTTTACGACAAGATATCCGCGGACCGAGACATTGCCCTTGTCGTCGATGTCAAACGAGAAGTAGTAGGTGTTGCCGCTCGCCATCACGACCTTCGCCATGAACGCCACGCCGCTCGTCGCGGGCAGCCACACGCGCAGTTTGCCGTTTGCGTCCGTGTAGAGGTCGGTCGAGCCGTAGGAGTAGCTTGCGAGCGCGCCTGAAAGCGTGAGCGACGTCACCTTGTTCGTCGCCTCGCCGATCTCGAAATCTACGGGGAACACGGCCTTGGAAGCGGTGTTGATCGCCGCAGGCGTGACGTGGCCGAGCGCCGAATAGATTGCGCCGCCGGAGAATTTGACCGTTCCGCCGCTTGCCGCGTGGCCATCGCCGATGCCTATGTTGTAGCCGCCGACCGTCGGAAAGATCGTGCCGCCGGAGACCAGAATAGTGCCGCCGTTGCCCAGATGCCCGCCGCCGATTACCGCGCCGCCTGTCGAACCCCTCACGCGGAGGATGCCGCCGGAGATTGTAATCGTGCCGGCGCTCGCGCCCCTGTAGCCGCCGCCAATGCCCGCGCCAGAGCCCATTCCGGCGATTGCCGTCAAGTCGCCGCCGGAAATCGCAATCGTGCCGCCGGACGCTTCGTACCCGCCGCCGATGCCGGCCGCCTCGTTAGTGCCAGTCGCCACAATCTTGCCGCCGGAAATCTCGATCGTTCCGCCGGTGCTCTTGTGTCCGCCGCCAATGCCCGCGCCGTACTCCCCGCCCGTCGCGGTCACGGTGCCGCCCGAGATTGCCACAATGACGTTTGTTGCGGTTTCCCCCTCGCCAATGCCGGGCCCGCCTTTGCCGCCCTTGGCCGTCACCGTGCCGCCGGTGATTCGCATCGTGCCGCCGATAGCATCCTTGCCACTGCCGATGCCTGGCCCGTTCTCGCCACCCGTCGCCTTGACGGTGCCGCCGGAGATGATGTAGGTTCCCATTCCCGCGCCTTGCGAGCCACCGATGCCTGCAGCGCCTTCCTTGCCTGTCGCCGTGATCGTGCCGCCGGAGATCGTCGTAATCCCGAAGCCCGCGCTCTTCGCCGCGCCGATGCCCGAACCGTTCGCGCCGCCGTTTGCGACGATCGTGCCGCCCGTGATGTTGAGCTTCGCGGTCCCCCTCGTCTCGCCCGTCCTGCCGCCGATGCCCGGCGCGTTCGCGCCGCCGATTGCCTCCACCTGGCCGGCGCCACCGATCGTGACGCTGCTGCCCTCGGCGACATAAATCGCCGGATACCCGGAGCAGCCCGTAAGTTTGTTCACGCCCTCGAACTGCAGCGCCGCGATCTTGCCGGAGACGCTCTCGAACGGCGGACGCGCAATTGTGCTCGACGCATTCATCGTCAAGTTGCTCATCACGACCGTGCAGAGGTTGGCGGCGGCATAGATGCTGAACTCGCCCGTTTCGTCTTTGCCCGTGATCACGTAGGAGCCCGTCGAGGCGGTGAGCGTAAGGCGCCCGTCCGCGCCGTTGTAGTCCCAGCCGTAGCCGGACGTCGAGGTGCCGCCGACGAGAGGCGTCCCGTTGATCCAGATCGAGGCGGCGGCGTCCGGGTCCGTCAGCGTCCACGAGGCGTAGAGCGTGACGTCGCTGCACGTCGCCCATTCCACGGCCGTCGCGGTGCCGTCGGCGTTGTAGTATTTCGTGCCGCCGCCGTTCTTCTCCGTGAACCAGCCGTTGAAGGTCCAGCCCGGGCGCGACGGCGGAATCGGCGCGGCGGGATACGCGTAGCCGAGCTTGACGTCCATCGCCTCGTACACGCGCTGGGCGTCGTCAAACACGAGGAGGTATTCGATGGCGGAGTGCGTGGTGGCGGTGTTGTTGCCCGGATACGAGCCGGAAACCGTTGTTCCGCTGTCGCGATAGACGGCGCCGGACGAGACCGCGCCGGGATTGCCGCCATAGCCTCCAGTGCCGCCGGTCACGCCCCAATGGGAGGAACCGCCCGATTGCGAACCACTTCCATTCACGGCGCCGTTGCCGCCGCCGCCGCTGCCGCCGTGGCAATTGTCGTCATCCTGTCCTTGGGCGATCTGGTATGTGGCGCCGCCGCCGCCGCCGCCGCCGCC
>JAFTHC010000150.1 GCA_017457625.1 Kiritimatiellia bacterium | reverse complement strand
GTCGAGATCACGGGCGGGACGCACGTCTCCTGGGCCCCGTGCTGGGAGTTCTTCGCGGAGAGCTACCTGCCGCTGGTGCGCGCGATGGACGCGCGGATCGAGCGCGAAGCGGAGCCGGACTGCGCCAGCGCGACGCTTCGCATCGCGCTAGCGGAGCCGGGCGGAAAAGTGTAGAATGCGCGCCATGAGAATCCTCACCTACAACATCCGCGCGGGGCGCGGGATGGACTTCTCCCCGGCGCTCGATCGCCAGGCCGCGGCGATCCGCATGCTTGCGCCCGACGTCGCCGCCCTTCAGGAGGTCGACCGCGCGACGCGCCGCTCCGGCGGCGTCGACCAGACCGCCGTCCTCGCCGGCGCGACCGGCCTTCACGCCGTCTTCGCGCAATCCATCGACTTCGAGGGTGGGCAGTACGGCATCGCCCTCCTGTCCCGCGAGCGCCCCGGCTCCGTGCGCATCGTCCCGCTCCCGTCGCCGCACGACGAGGACCGCGCGCTCCTCGTCGCCGACTTCGGCCCCTTCGTCTTCGCCGTGACGCACCTGCCGCTCCACGAGGGAGACCGCACCGAGTCCGTCGACCGCATCCTCGCCGAACTCCTCCCGTCGCCGAAGCCCGTGTTCCTCGCCGGCGACTGGAACGCGCTCCCGGACGACCTCACCCTCCGCCGGATCGGGCGCGGCTTCGCCGTGCTCACCGACCCGTCCGTCCCGACGTTCCCCGCCGCCGCGCCCGACCGCTGCATCGACTACGTCGCCGTCGACCGCGCCCACGCGGATGCCTTCCGCGGCGCCGTCGCCCGCGTCGTCGACGAACCCTCCGCCTCGGACCACCGGCCCGTCCTCGTGGACCTTCCCGGCGTCCTCGGGACGTGACATCGCGCCCCGCCGAACCGGAAAAATAGAAAACTCGCGAGAATTCTAATCTTCCGTATGGCGACTCCGCCACGCGGAAGTGGTGGGTTCGTGTGTCTCGAAAGAAATTCCGTCTTCGGCGGCTCGCTCTCCAAATGGGAATGAGGGGGCGTTTCGGAGCATTCTCCGAGCCGACTGTATGGCCCGATTCCCGCCTCTGGTCTCGACAATCCGGAAATCATCATAAGTCCTTGAAAATCGTATTCTCCGACCGTAGTTAAAACTTCGATTCCACCGTGCGTGATTTTCAATCGCACCGTGGAAAAAGTTCGGATTCAACCGGCTCGCAGGAGACACGCAGGCGGCCGCGGCGGCGTCTTGCCGCCGCGACCGCCTGCGGATTGACCGAAGTCTGGCACAGAGGTTGCTTTAGATGAAACCGTCCCGATCCAACCACGCATGCCGGCGGAGTCGGGACGACGCCGCGAAGAGGCGGCGAACCGACATCCGCCAGGCATGCCCCACGAAAATGCATTGGACCAAGCAACTCGACGAAAACTCCCTTTCCATCCGCTCGTGGTGCGCCGACGTCGAGCCGGGCGCGCTCGCGCAGGCGGAGAACCTCTCGCGCCATCCCGCGCTCTTCTCGCACGTGGCGCTGATGCCCGACTGCCACCAGGGCTACGGGATGCCGATCGGCGGCGTCGTGGCCGCGGACGCGGCGGTGATTCCGGCCGCGGTGGGCGTCGACATCGGCTGCGGCATGCGCGCGGTGGAGACGGACCTGCCGGCGGAGCGCTTCGCGGACATCCGCGTGCGCCGCGCGCTGCAGGAGCGGCTCAAGGAGCGCATCCCGGTCGGCGAGGGCGTCTCGCACAAGGAGCAGCAGAAGTGGGAGGGCTTCGAGGAATACCTCGGCAACAACGGCCAGGTGCGCGACTGGTGCTGCGCGCTCGACCGCAAGAACCTCGGCACGCTCGGCGGCGGCAACCACTTCGTCGAGCTGCAGCGGAGCACGCCCGTCGACGGCGGCGCCGGCGAGCCGGAGGGCGGCGCGAAGGTGTGGCTCATGATCCACTCCGGCTCGCGCAACCTCGGCAAGCGCATCGAGGAGCACTACCACCG
>JAFTHC010000149.1 GCA_017457625.1 Kiritimatiellia bacterium | reverse complement strand
GACGCCGGCTACCACGGCCTGCGCTTCGCGCACGACCTCCCGGACCCGCTCAAGCCCGTCGCGTTCTCGCTGCGCCTTCTCACCGTCGGCATCCGCAACCAGGGTCCGACGCTCGCGCCGGACGCGGCGTGGATCTTCCTGCAAGGTGTCGAGTCGCTGCCGCTGCGCATCGCGCGCCACAGCGAGAACGCCCTCGCCGTCGCGAAGCACCTGCAGGCGCACCCGAAGGTCGCGTGGGTGAAGTACCCCTCGCTCTCGCAGCCGGAGCTCGCCGCGAAGTATCTTCCGAACGGCGCGGGCGGCATGGTCGTGATCGGCGTGAAAGGCGGCTCGGAGGAGGCGCGCGCCTTCGCCGACTCGCTCAACGGCGAGATCTTCTCGCTGCTCGCGAACGTCGGCGACGCCAAGTCGCTCGTCATCCACCCGGCCTCGACCACGCACTCGCAGCTCTCCGACGAGGACCTGCGCAAGGGCGGCGTCCTGCCGGAGCTCGTGCGCCTCTCGATCGGCATCGAGCACGTCGACGACATCATCGCCGAACTCGACCGCGCGCTCGCTTGAAACCCCCGGTCGCGCGGGCGGCTCGCGCCGCCCGCGCGGCGGGGATCGGCCGGCGCCGCCGCAAGCCGCGGCGCGGGGTTCGTTGACAGCGCGAAGGGCCGCGTGGTAGCCTTGCGTTCCGCACGGCGGGCTTTCCCCGTCCTGCGGCCCGAAACGTTCTCCCCACGCCCCATGACACAGAACGACGTTCCCGAAATCACGCTCTCGGGCCCGCCCTTCGAAAAGGGCTTTGCGCACGGTTCGCTCTGCCGCGACCGCGTGTTGCGGAGTCTCGAGACCTACCGCAAGCGCTTCGCCGGCAAGGGCCCGGCGCCGTTCTCCTGGGCGGACGCCCGCGCGGCCGCGCGGAGTTTCGCGCCGGCGCTCGGCGGCGAGTTCGCGCCCTACGCCGAGGAGATGCGCGGCATCGCAGCCGGCGCGGGTCTCGACTTCGAGGACGTCCTCGCGCTCAACCTGCGCAGCGAAATCCTCTACTCCGGCCTCGCGCCCGGATCCGCGCACGCGCCGGCCGAGTGCACCGCGTTTGCCGCGCTGCCGCCCGCGACGGCCGGCGGCGCCGTGTTCGCCGGGCAGACGTGGGACTATTCGCGCTCCCAGCGCGAGGCGACGGTCCTCGCGCGCTTCCCCGCCGAGGACGGCCGCCCGGCGATGCTGATGCCGCTGGAGGCGGGCATGGTCGGCGGCAAGGGCGTCAGCGCCGCCGGCGTATGCCTCACGCTCAACGCACTCTCCACGCCGCGCGTCGGCGCCGGGATTCCGTTGCACGTCCGCATGCGCCGCATCCTCGAAGCGCCAACCGCCGACGAGGCGTTCCGCCGCGCCGCCGAGGGGCCGGTCGCCGGTCCCGCGTGCCTGACCGTGACGAGCCGCGACGGCCGGTGCGTCGCCTTCGAGCTCGATCCGACCGGCGTCGAAGAGCTGCACCCCGAGGGCGGCCTGCTCGTCCACACGAACCACTACGTCTCGCTTCGCTTCCGCCCGCCGGACCCGCCCGGCGGCAGCACGGCCCAGCGTTACGCGCGCCTCTCCGCGCTCCTTCGCTCCAGGCCGGACCTCTTGTCCGCCGACCTCGAGCGCTTTCTGGCCGACCACGAAAACGGCGGGCGTTCGATTTGCTGCCACCCTGCGCCGGACGTCCCGCCGGAGCGTCTCGGCGAGGCGGGCTCGACCAACTACGCCTTTGTCGCGGACCTGACGGCCGGGCGCTTCCGCTTCGTGATGGGGAACCCTTGCGAAGGAGAATTCCGCGACCTCCCTTGCCCCCTTCCAACCCTGACCGACACGCCATGAACAACACCGCAACGACACTTCTCGCCGCCGCCGCCACCGCGGCGGCACTCGCCCAAGAACCCGCGCCCGCGGCCGCCGCCGCGGCGCCCAACCCACAGACCCCCGCCATGCAGATCGACTCCCTCCTCTCCGGCGCCGGCGCGTTCTTCCTCGCGACCGCCGACGGCGACCAGCCCAAGCTCCGCCCCCTCGGCGCCCACCAGCTCGTGGACGGCAAGGTCTGGCTCGGCGTGGGCGAGTTCAAGAACGTCTACCGCCAGCTCGCCGCCAACCCGAAGTGCGAGGTGGTCGCCCTCCAGCCCGAGGGCGGCAAGTGGCTGCGCTGGACGGGCCGCGCCGTCTTCGCCGAGGGCGCGGAGCGCGAACGGCTCGAGGAGATCTTCCTCGACGCGATGCCGCACCTGCGCAAGATCTACGACAAGACCCCCGGCAAGCGCATGATGTGCTTCACGCTCGCGGACGCCCGCGCGGAACTCGTTCCGCTCATGCCGCCCGGCGAGATCCTGCTCGACGAGCCGGCCGCCGCCGCCGCGGAGTGGGACAAGACCTTCCCGCTCTCCGACAAGGTCGAGCACGCGAAGGTCTCCTTCCGCAACCGCTACGGCATCGCGCTCGTCGGCGACGTCTACAAGCCAAAGGGCGCGGCGGGGCGCCTGCCCGCCGTCGCCGTGACCGGCCCGTTCGGCGCCGTCAAGGAGCAATGCAGCGGCCTCTACGCCCAGCACCTCGCCGAGCACGGCTTCCTCGCGCTCGCCTTCGACCCGTCCTTCACGGGCGAAAGCGGCGGCGCGCCGCGCCGCATGGCCTCGCCCGACATCAACACCGAGGACTTCCTCGCCGCCGTCGACTGCCTTTCGGTCCGCGACGACGTCGACCCGGAGAAGATCGGCATCCTCGGCATCTGCGGCTTCGGCGGCATGGCCGTGAACGCCGCCGCGCTCGACCCGCGCATCAAGGCGACAGTCGCCTCGACGATGTATGACATGACCAAGGTCTCGCGCGAAGGCTACTTCGGCTCCACCGACACGACCGCGGCGCGCATGGAGGCGCGCCGCGCGATGGCCGTGCAGCGCACCGAGGACTACAAGGCGGGGACCTACAAGCGCGCCGGCGGCGTCGTGGATCCGCTCCCCGAGGACGCGCCGTGGTTCGTGAAGGACTACCACGCCTACTACAAGACGCCCCGCGGCTTCCACCCGCGCAGCGGCAACTCGACCGACGGCTGGAACGTCGTCGGCTGCCAGTCGTTCCTCAACCAGCCGATCCTTTCCTACGCCCGCGAGATCGCGACGCCCGTCCTGCTGATCCACGGCGAGAAGGCGCACTCGCGCTACTTCAGCGAATACGCCTTCGAGAAGATGACCGGCATCTCCGTGAAGGGCGAGAGCGCCAAGGCCGGCAACAAGGAGCTGCTGATCGTCCCCGGCGCCTCGCACGTCGACCTCTACGACGACGTCGCCGGCGTCATCCCGCACGACCGCATCGCGGACTTCTTCCGCTCCGGCCTGGACTAGCCCGGCGTCCGCTGGCGGGGCCGGTCGCGCGACGGGTGCGAAAGCGCTTGCAACGCGGCGCGGTTTGTGGTAGTTTTCCCGGCCGTCCGCGCGACAAGGCGCGGCAGGCCGCGGAGGGGTGACAGAGTGGCCGATCGTGCATGACTGGAAATCATGTTTACCGCAAGGTAACGGGGGTTCGAATCCCCCCCCCTCCGCCAAAACCTTTTCAAGTCCGTGAAGCCGAAGACGAAAACGACGCGGGCGCGGCCCGCCAAGGAGCAGATCCTCCGCGTCGCGAAGGAGCTCTTCGCGGAGCGCGGCTTCCGCGACACCACGATACGCGAAATCGCGAAACGGGCCGGCGTGAACGGCGCGGCCGTCAACTATTATTTCGACACCAAGGAAGCGCTCTACGTCGCGATCTTCGAAGAGGCGTTCGAGCGCTTCCGCGACCCGCTCTCGCGGTTGCCCGCGCAGGTGCACGACCAGGCGTCCTGGCGCGCCGCGCTCGAGGCGTGGTTCGACTTCGTCCTCGAGTTGTTCCTGCTCGACACGCCCGAGCGCAGCATCTTCCGCCGTCTCGTCGCGCAGGAGCGCGCCGCGCCCGGCGCGGCCACGGCGCGCATCCTCGAAAACGTCATCCGGCCGGTCGCGGGAATCCTGCGCGACCTGATCGGCATGTCGATGCCGGACGCGCCGCCGGCGGCCGTCCACGCCGCGTTCATCACGACGATGAGCCAGTGCGCGGTCTTCATGCACCGCGACCCGCCCTGGGACCGGTTCCTCTTCGCGCCCGGCGTTCCGCGCGAGACGTGGCTGCGGACGGTGCGCGACGAAATCGTCGGCAACGTCTGCGCGCGCCGGTCGTTCGTCCGCCGTCCGGCGCCCTAGCGGGAGCGCCGCCGCCCTAGCGCGGCAGCGCGCACATCTGGCGGATCGCCTCGATGTCCGCCTCGCCCTGCGTAAGCCCCTTTCGAGCCGGGCGGATGCGCTCGGCCAGCCGGACGCACACGTCGACGGCGTCGGAGCAGGCGCGGATGAAGCGGCGCCGCAGCTCTTCGGTGCCGTCCGGACCGCCGTCGCAGCGCAGCATGTGGCAGTCGAACTCCACGACGCCCTTCCAACCGCAGTCGGCGAGCGCGCGGAACATCCACACCGTCTCCTTGAGCCCCTCGGGGCCGACGAGCGGCGGGAAGTCGTCGTCGAACTGGCCCTTCACCTGCGAACCGAAGTGGAGGAACTTGAGCTTCTTCACGGCGCAGAGGTAGGAGACGGTCATGACGGAATTGAGCAGCGTCATGCCCTCGTGCTGGAGCAGCTCCGGGTTCACGCCCCAGAACTCCGGCTTCTTGAGGCGCGTCATGATGAAGCCGACGGCGTGGCCGGCGGTCGGCAGGAACATCTGGCCGCGCGGCTCGTTGGGCTTGGGCTCGACGGTCGCGCCCTTGTAGTTGGAGAGCTTCTTGGCCTCGATGTAGTCGGTCACGTGGTTGAGGCCGGCGGCGAGCCAGTCGTAGACGTGCGCGAAATCGCATCCGGGGTAGCTTTCGAACCCGTCGCGCGCGACCCAGTAGATGTAGTGCTTGGCGCCCAGGAGCGCGCCGATGCGCAGCGTGCGCTCGACCTTCTTGGCGGCGAGCGCGCGGATGCGCGGATCCGGGTTCGTCAGGCCGCCGGCGCGGAAGATCGGGTTGCCGTGCAGCGAACACGTGGCGGCGTTCACGCGCAGCCCCGCGCGGCGCAGCACCGTGCGGATTTCCTGCAGGCGCTTGTAGACGGGCGAGGCCGGATCCAGATCGTCGTCGGGGCGGTCCGGGTTCCACGGCACGAGATCGTCGTCGTGGAAACTCGTGGCCTCGATGAGGCCCTGGTCTTTCGCCCACGCGAGCGTGTGCGCGACCTCGAGCGAATCGGGCTTGCCCTGGACGGGGCCGCCGAAGGGGTCGGAAAGGGGGTTGGCGACGCACCAGAAGGGCATCGACCGGTCGGTGACGCAGAGTTGGTTGTACATGGCAGGGGGGCATGATACCAAAAACGCCGGCCGAATGGAAGCGTTTTCGTCGGCCGGGATGCCCGCGTCGCGCGACGGATGCGCGGCAGGGGGCGGATCAGGAGAGACCGAGGAAGGCCGTGATCTTGGAGCCGAAGCCCGACATGTTGCAGGCGATCGGCAGCAGCAGGATGCCCAGGCAGTTGAGGCGGCGCGACCCGAAGAGCACGGGCAGGAGCCCGATGCCGGTCGCGACGGCCGCGACGAAGAGCCCGACCCAGCCGGTCATGAGGAGGACCATCAACACGATGATCCCGAGCGCGACGGCCGAGACGTGGCGGTAGTCGAAGCGCGAGACGAAGCGGACGGTCAGCCGCGTGAGCGGCTCCATCGCCAGATACGAGACGCCCGCCGCCACCGCGATGCAGCCGAGGACGAGCAGGTAGTCGGAGAGGCCGGCCGGGACGTAGAGCGTCTTGACCATCCACGCGCCGCCGCCGCGCGTGAGGTTGAGGCCGGGGACGAACATCAGCATGAACGCGCCGACGTAGTAGATGAACTTCGAGACGCCCTGGCCCATGATGAACACGCGCTCTTCGCGCTGCGCGCAGGCGTGCCCGGCGAGCATGCCGCCGACGCCGCCCGTGACGATCGGGAAGTAGGCCGCGATGCCGCCGCCCAGGCCGCCCGACCAGACGGAGCGGAGCACGATGTCGCCGTCGACGTCCAGCGACTTGGCGAGACGCTGCGGCGGGACGTCCGCCGCGGAAAACATGTTCAGCAGGCACCACGGCACCGCGAAGAGCCCGACGAACGCGGGCATGATGTTCTGGAACGCGACCGTGTGGTCGACGGGCGAGGCCGTGAGCAGGATGAAGCCGAGCAGGCCCGCGAGCAGGAACGTGGCGAGCCCCGCCAGCAGCGTCTTCCACGCGTCGAAGAACTTCGCCCAGCCGGCCTTGCCGCGGTTGCCGCCCTTGGGCCATTCGCTCATGAGCATGAACGTGATGATGATCCAGAGCACCCAGTGCATGTGGCCCTTGAGGACCTGCTGCGCGACCGGGAGGTAGACCGGCGCGCAGGGCGCGACGACCGCCAGGAGGAACCACGCGCCCGCGAGCGACCCCACGGCCGTGATCATCGTGCCCTCGAAGCCCCGCCCGGACATGAGGTATTTCTGGCCCGGCAGCACCGTGAAGAGCGCGGATTCGTCCGGCGTGCCGAGGAGCACCGCGGGGATCGTGTTCACGACCGACCAGCCCACGACCATGCCGGTCATCGCCGGCAGGTAGACCTCGACCGGGACGTCGATCCCCGACTTGGCGAGGCCCAGCACGCCGAGCACGAGCACGCCCATCACGTTGTAGATGTGCAGGCCCGGCAGCAGCCCCAGCAGGCACGCGACGGCCGTGCCGGCGAGGACCGCGAGTAGGACCGTGAGGAAGGTGGATGCCATCGCGCGCTCCTATTCGACGATCTCGAGCCCGTCGGCGGCGGGGACCACCTGGATCGCGCCCTGGTATTCCTTGACCTTGCCGTTCACGCGGACGCGCCGCGCGGCGGCCGCCGCCCGCTGCAGCCCGGGCGGCACGGCGGAGTTCCAGAAGACCGCCTGGATCGAGCTGGACGCGTCCGTGAGCTTGTAGGCCGTCCCCTTGCCCGCGAGGTCGGAGGGGTCGGAAAGCGCCCCCTCGACCGTGACGTAGCTGCCGACGGCCGCTTCCGTGACTTCGGCGGCGGGCACGGCGGGCCGGCGCTCGCGCGGCTTCTTCGCCTCCGGCGCGGCGCGCCGCAGGTCGGAGCCCTTCTTGAGCTGGAGGTCCACTTTGTCCTGGTAGAGCTTCACGGCGACCTTCGCGCGGACGCGCGCGCCCGGAAGCGCGGCCGGGTCCTCGAGCTCCCCGTATTGGTCGGACCAGAACTTGATTTCGACCGCCTCGTCGCCGTTCTTGAGCGTCAGGACGTAGGGCCTCTTCGTGCCGGCCTCGGGCTCCGCGATCGAGTCCACGACGCCGTCCAGCAGGACCGAGCGGCCGACGAACGACTCGTCCAGCGCGTCGAACGGCACGACGGGCGCGGACGCGCCGTCGCCGGACGCGCCGGGCGCCGCGGGCGCAACGGGCGCCGCGGGCGCAACGGGCGCAACGGGCGCCGCCGGCGCGGCGGGCGGCGCCCCGGCCGCGCCGGCGCGCACGAGCTTGAACGAATCCGGATCGAGGCTGCGGATGCGGGCGGAATTGCCCGAAGCGGCGGCCTGGAGCTGCGCGACGAACTCGATCGCGTCGCCCCGCTTGGGCAGGAGCCCGTCCTCGGCCATCGCCTTGCGCTGCGCCTGGTCGGCGAACACGATGATGGTGCCCGTGCCGTCACCGACGTAGAAGCTCATCCCGTTGCCGTTCTTGAAGGGCCTCCCCTCGCTGCGGACCTCGCCGGACAGGCGGACGACGCCGAAATTCATCGTCGTCTCGATGTCGCCGATGCGGACGAGCGCCGGCTCGCGCGTCTTGGCCATGAAATAGAGCAGGACGAGGCCGACGGTGGAAAGCAGCACGGCGGCCCAGCGCAGCGCCACGAGGCTCATGCGCTTTTCGACCTTGGCCCCGCAGTAGGGGCATTTCACGGCGGCGCCGACGAACCGGCCGCACACCGGGCAGGCCATCTCGCCGGGCTGTGTTTCGTGTCCCGGCAGCGGCCGGTTTTCGGAGGAAGTCGTGTTCATGCGGGGCATGTTACCACGGACCGCCCGGCGGGTCAAATCAAAACGCGCGCGAGCGCCGGATTTGACGCAGGGCGGCGCGAGGGAGTAGAATGACGGCCCCATGAGCAACACACCCGCCACCCCCGTCGGCGAGGGCGCCGCCAAGCTCGGCGCCCCGAAAGCCCTGGTCCTCGGCCTCCAGCACATGTTCGCCATGTTCGGCGCGACCGTCACGGTCCCGCTGATCACCGGCCTCGACATCGGGACGACCCTCCTGATGGCCGGCGCGGGCACGCTGCTCTTCCACCTGATCACCGGCGGCAAGGTCCCCGCCTTCCTCGGCTCCTCGTTCGCCTTCCTCGGCGGCTACGCGGCCGTCGCGCCCCGCCTCGCGGACGGCGCCCCCAACACCGAGATGCTGCCCTACGCCTGCCTCGGCGTCGCGTGCTCGGGCCTCGTCTACCTCGTTCTCGCCGCCGCGATCAAGGCGTTCGGCGTCAAGCGCGTGATGCGTTGCTTCCCGCCGATCGTCACCGGCCCGATCATCATCGCGATCGGCCTCGGCCTCGCGCCGGTCGCCGTCGGCTCCTGCAAGGCGAACTGGACGCTCGCCCTCGTCGCCCTCGTCGTGATCGGCATCTGCAACATCTGGGGCAAGGGCATGGTCAAGATCGTCCCGATCCTGATCGGCCTCGTCGTGTCCTACGTCCTCGCGTGCTGTCTCGGCAAGGTGGACTTCGCCGCCGTGAAATCCGCGGACTGGATCGGCTTCCCGGTCCACCGGGCGCAGACCATCCTCGGCGTCGACTTCGCGAACGGCACGCAGATCTGGAGCGCGATCATCGCGATCGTTCCGATCGCCCTGGCGACGATCATGGAGCACATCGGCGACATCAGCGCGATCTCCTCGACGGTCGGCAAGGACTTCATCAAGGACCCCGGCCTGCACCGCACGCTCACGGGCGACGGCCTCGCGACGACGCTCGCGTCGGTGTTCGGCGGCCCGGCGAACACGACCTACGGCGAGAACACGGGCGTCCTGGCGCTCTCGCGCGTGTTCAACCCGGTCGTCGTCCGCATCGCGGCGGTCTTCGCGATCCTGCTCTCGTTCTGCCCGAAATTCGCGGCGCTCATCGCGACGATCCCCGGCCCGATCGTGGGCGGCATCTCGTTCGTGCTCTACGGCATGATCTCGGCGGTCGGCATCCGCAACCTCGTCGAGAACCACGTCGACTTCTCGAAGAGCCGCAACCTCATCATCGCGGCGGTGATCCTCGTCACCGCGCTCGGCGGCGTGACGCTCCCGATCGAGATCGGCAGCTTCCGCGCGACGCTCTCGCCGCTCGCCGTCGCCTCGCTCGCGGGCATCGTC
>JAFTHC010000022.1 GCA_017457625.1 Kiritimatiellia bacterium | reverse complement strand
GCCCGCGGCGAGCAGCGCGCCCAAGCCGCGGTAGAGCGCCGCGCGCGCCGGGGCGCGCAGCGGGCGCGGCGGGCGCGGCGCGGCGATCGAGCGCGCGAACACGCCGCGCGCCTCCAGCAGGCGCGCCGCCTCGCGCGCGTCCGGCGCGTCGACCGTGCCGCGCGCGTCCGCGCCGGACGCGGTGTAGCCCCTGTAGGCGAAGAGCATCGCGCCCTAGCCCTCCAGCAGCTTGTATTCGACCGAATCCAGGAGCGCCTGCCAGGCCGCCTCGATGATGTTCGGGGAGACGCCCACCGTGCCCCAGCGCTTCGCGCCGTCCGTGCTTTCGATCAGCACGCGCGTCGTGGCGCCGGTCGCCTCGTTCGGGTCGAGGATGCGCACGCGGAAGTCCGTGAGGACGATCTTGGCGATTTCCGGGTAGAACGCCGAAAGCGCCTTGCGCAGCGCCTTGTCGAGCGCGTCCACGGGGCCGTTCACGCTCTCGCCGGCGGTGATCTCGGCGTGGTCGCCCACGCGGATCTTCACGGTCGCCTCCGAGAGGCAGGGCTCGCGGCCGCCGCGCTTCTCCACGATCACGCGGAAGCCCTCCAGCTCGAAGAACGGCTTGTGCTCGGCGAGCGCCTTGCGCACGAGAATGCGGAACGAGGCGTCCGCCGATTCGAACGTGTAGCCCTCCGCCTCGCGCGCCTTGAGCTCGGCCACGATCTTCTTCACGTCCTCCTTCGAGACGTCCGCCGCGCCGCTGCCGGCCTGCTTGAGGCGGTAGAGAACGTTGGAGGCGCCGGAAAGCTCGGAGAGGACGACGTGCCGCTCGTTGCCGACGCTCTCGGGCGGGACGTGCTCGAACGTGGCGGGGTTGCGGCGCACGCCGGAAACGTGCGTCCCGGCCTTGTGGCTGAACGCCGCCTCGCCCACGTAGGGCGCGCGCGCGTCGGGGCGCTGGTTCGCCAGGTCGTCCACCGCCAGAGAAAGCGTGCGCAGCGTGGCGAGCTTCTCCGGCGCGACCGCCGCCGCGCCGAGCTTGAGCTGCAGCGCCGGGACGATCGTGGTGAGGTTCGCGTTGCCGGCGCGCTCGCCGTAGCCGTTCACGCAGCCCTGCACCATGCGCGCGCCGGCGCGGAACGCCTCGATCGAATTGGCGACCGCGAGGCCCGAATCGTTGTGGGCGTGGATGCCGAGCGTCCCGCCGACCGCTTCGCGGACGGCGGAGACGGTCGCGGAGACCTCGTGCGGCAGCGAGCCGCCGTTGGTGTCGCAGAGCGCGAGGGCGGAGGCGCCGGCCTCGCGGGCGCGGCGCAGGACGGAGAGCGCGTAGGCCGGGTCGTCCTTGAAGCCGTCGAAGAAATGTTCGGCGTCGAAGACGACCTCGCGGCCGCGCTCCTTGAGGAAGGCGACGGTCTCGCCGACCATGTCGAGGTTTTCGGCGAGGCTGGTGCGGAGCACTTCGCGGACGTGGAACTTCCAGCACTTGCCGAAAACGGTCGCGACGGGCGTCTCGGCGCGCAGGAGCGCCTGGACGAACTCGTCCTCCTCCACGCGCGTGCCGGCGCGGCGGGTGGTGCCGAACGCGGCGATCCGGATCTGCGAGAAACGCTCTTTCGCCACGTCGCGGAAGAACTGCATGTCGCGCTCGTTGGAGCCGGCGAAGCCGCCCTCCAGGTAGGGGATGCCGAAATCGTCGAGCAAGTGCGCCAGGCGGAGCTTGCCGGCGGGCGAGAACGTGATGCCGAGCGCCTGCGCGCCGTCGCGCAGCGTGGCGTCGTAGAAAACGGGTGGCGGGGTCCGGTTGTCGTTCATGCCGCCAATCCTACCACAACGCGCCCGCGGGCGGCAACAGCGCCCGCCCGGTCCGGCGCCTAGAGCAGCGGCATCTGGCCGGAGACGACGAGCTTGTGGCCCTTCTCCACGTCCGGGTCGGAGGTGTCGTAGACGACGAACTTCACCGCGGGGAAGCGCTCCGCGAGCGTCGTGCGGATGAAGTCCGCCACGGCGGCGACGTTGCCCGGGTCGTCGTCCGAGAAGCCGACGCTGATCGGCTTGCGCGAGCCGATGCGCTCGACCATGCGGAAGAGGTGCTCGAGGAACTCCATGATCGCGAACTTCTTGCGCGTTTCGGAGTTGTTCGGGTCGGGCACGGCCGCGGACTTGACGAGCCGGATGAAGTCCGGGTTGGTGACGGCGTGGTAGTGGTTCATCGAGAGGTAGTTGTCCACGACCTCTTCGTCCGTCATGCGTTCGTTGGCCTCGGCGTTTTCGTAGGCGACGAGGTAGCCGCGCAGGTTCCAGACCATCTCCGCGCGCTCCTCGGGCGAGAGGATGCGCGCGATGAACATCTCGACGCCCTTGCGCAGCGTTTCGGGCTTGTGTCCGCGCGCGGTGACGATCGCGAAGATGCGGCCCTCGCGCAGCGTCTTGCGGAAGACGTTGAACGACGGCGGGCGCTTCTCCTTGCCCTCGAAGAGGCGGTCGATCGCGGTGCGCGCGTCCTGCAGGAACTTGCTCTCCGGCTCGTCCGCGAAGTCGCGGAACTCGACGAACGCGTTTTCCCAGACGCCCTGCGGCGGGCGGTAGTTGGCCGTGTCGTTGCGGATGACGGAGAAGAGCGCGGTCGAAACGAGGTGGGGGACCCACGTGCCGTCCGCCAGGCGCCGCTCCAGGTGGATGTAGGTCGGCATCCGGAGGATGTTGTCGTCCCAGTCGAAGATGTAGTATTTGAGGTCCCGTTGCGGGATCGTCTCGTTGTAGCGGTCGGCGGGCATGGCGGGCGGTCAGGGTTCCTGCGGGGCGGGGGAGGGGAGGCGGGAGACGAGGACCGAGTCGATGCGCACGCCGTCCATGCGCTCGACCTGCATCTCCAGGCCCGCCTCGGGCACGCGCAGCCGCGCGCCCTGCGACGGGATCGAGGAGAGGCGCTCGAAGATCCACCCGCCGAGCGTGTTGAATTCGCCCTCCTCCAGCTCCGAGCCGACGGCTTCGTTGACGTCGTCGATCGTCGCTTCGCCGGGGACGCGCCAGCGGCCGTCGGCGAGCTTGCGGATTTCCACGACGTCGTCCGGCGGGTCGTATTCGTCGTAGAGGTCGCCCACGATCTGCTCGACGAGGTCTTCGACCGTGACGATGCCGGAGGTGCCGCCGTGGTCGTCCACGATCACGGCGAAGGAGAGCTTGCGCTTCTGCATGCGCTTGAGCAGGAGGTCGGCCTTGACGGTCTCGGGGAAGAACGCGGGCTTGCGCAGGAGCGGGCCGATGGAGAAGTTCTTCGAGTCGGCCGAGCGCAGCAGGAAGTCGCGCGAGTTGAGGATGCCCTCGACCGTGTCGATCGAGCCGCGGTAGACGGGGATGCGCGAGACTCCGCTGCGGCGGATCGTGTCGCGGATCTCGGCCCACGAGGCGTCCGCGGGGAGCGCCACGACGTCCTTGCGGTGGACCATGACGTCGGCCGCCGTGAGGTCGTTGAGCTCGAAGACGTTCTCGATCATCTCCTTTTCGTCCGCCTCGACCGTGCCCTGCTTTTCGCCGGCCTCGACCTGCAGCATGATCTGGTCCTCGGTCACGGCGGGCGCGAGGCCGTCCGCGGGGCGCACGCCGAAGGGGCGCAGCGCGAGGCGCGCCGAGGCGCTCACGAGCCAGACGGCGGGGTGCACGAGCCAGGTCCAGGCGCGCAGGACGCGGGCGAAGCGGTGCGCGAAGCGCTCGCCCGCCGCGATGGCGGCCTGCTTGGGCGCGACTTCGCCGAAGACGAGCACGGCGAAGGAGAGCGCGACCGTGACGATCGCGGCGGCGGCGTTTTCGGCGCCGGCGGAAACGGGGCCGCCGGGCAGGGCGCTCACGAGGACGCGCGCGAGCGGCGGCGCGAACGAGATCGCGGCGAAGGAGGAGAGGAGCAGGTTCGCGAGCGTGTTGCCGATCGAGATGCCGGAGAGGAAGCGCCCCGTGTCGGCGAGGAAGCCGGCGAGGATCCGGTCGGCGCGGGAGCCTTCGTCCGCGGCCTGCCGGACCTTGAGGCGGTCGAGGCGGATCACGGCGAACTCGCTGGCGGAGAAGAAGAAGCTCGCGCCGAGCGCGAGCGCCATCACGAAGAGGCGCGGGGCGAGTCCGGAGGAAACCGTGGCGGGGTCGTTCATGCGTCGGCGGCGGGGTCGGGATCGTCGTCGTCCGGGAAGTCGTCCGCGGCGGCGGCCGCCGCGGCCTCCTTGCCGAAGCGGATCGTGGCGGCGCGGCGGTGCGCGTCGAGGCCTTCCACGTCGGCGAAGCGCGTGATGACGGGCAGCGCGTCCCGGAGATCGGATTCGGCGTAGCGCACGACGCTGGTGCGGTGGCGGAACGATTCGACGGTGAGCCCGTCGAACATCCGCGCGGCGCCGCCGGTGGGCAGCACGTGGCTCGGGCCGGCGGCGAAGTCGCCGGCGCTCTCGGGCGTGAAATGCCCGGCGAAGACGGCGCCCGCGGCGGTCGCCTTCGGGATCCACTTCTCCGGGTCGCGCACCGCGAGCTCGAGGTGCTCGGGCGCGAAGAGGTTCACGAGCTCCATCGCGTCCTCGAGCGTCTCGGACTCGGTAAGCAGGACGCCGCCGGCGGAGAGGACGCGCTGGACCATCTGCCGGCGCGAGAGGGTCGGCAGCTGCTTGCCGATCTCGGCGGCCACGGCGTCCGCCAGCGCCGCCGAATCGGTCGCGAGCAGCGCGCGCTCGTGGCCGCTGCCGTGTTCGGCCTGCGCGAGCAGGTCGGCGGCGACCCACGCGGGGTCGGCCGAGTCGTCCGCCAGGACCGCGCATTCGCTCGGACCGGCCACGAGGTCGAGCGCCACGCGCCCGTAGACCTGGCGTTTGGCGGCCGTGACGTAGGCGTTGCCGGGGCCGACGATCTTGAGCACGGGCTCGACGCGCTTGGTGCCGTAGGCCATCAGGCCGATCGCCTGGATGCCGCCGAGGCGGTAGATTTCCGAGACGCCGCAGACCTTCATCGCGTAGAGGATCTCGGGGCGGACGGCCTTGTTCTTGGCGCAAGGCGTGCAGGCGACGATTTCCGGGACGCCCGCGACCTGCGCGAGCGTCGCGGTCATGACGACCGTGGAGGCGAGCGGCGCGGTGCCGCCGGGCACGTAGACGCCGACGCGGCGGATCGGGTGGAAGACCTCGCCGAGGCGGCCGCCGCCGGGCGTTTCGAACGACCAGTCCGGGCGCATGGAGCGGCGCGCGAAGTCGGCGACGCGGTCGCGCGCTTCGCGGATGCGGTCCCTGGTTTCGGCGGACAGGGCGCGCTCGGCCGCGTCGACTTCGGCGGCGGAGACGCGCAGCTCGCCGGGGCGGAGCGTCACGCCGTCGATGCGGGCGGCGGCGGCCAGGACGGCCAGTTCGCCGCGCTTGCGGATGTCGTCGAGGAGCGCGGCGGCGATTTCCTCGGCCTTGCGGTCGAAGGCGGGGCGGGCGAGGAAGGTGTCCACCGCGCGCATGCGGTGCTTGGGGTTCCAGCGGGCGACTTTCAGGTGCATGGCGTTTTCCGGAAAAGGGGTTCGTGAGTCCTCCCGGCGCGGGGCCGGAAGGCGGATGACGGGTCCCATGCTACCACATCGTCCCGCCGATCGCAACTCCCCGCGCCCGCGCGTGCGTATTCGGTCAGGAATCGGGGGTGGCGGCTGCGCCGTCGTCGCATGCGGCGTCGTCGCATGAGAAGCTGTTCCCGATCGCGGGGCCGCTCGCAGACCGCGCGGAGCGGGCGGATTCGCGGGCGTCGCTCGCTCGGCGGGGTGAATCCCGCCGTCGCTCGCGCCGCCTCGCGACTCCATCCCGCCCGCGCGGCCTTCTCGCTGTCCCCCCCCGCGATCGGGAACGGTTTTTCCG
>JAFTHC010000021.1 GCA_017457625.1 Kiritimatiellia bacterium | reverse complement strand
GATGTCGTAGGCCCAGCCGTCGCCGCCGAAGATCCACACGGTCTTCTTGACGAGGTATTCGGCGAGCGAGAGGAGCTGCTTGGCGTTGGGGCAGGTCTTGGAGCACTCGCACGCGGAGAGCTTCGCCTTGAGTTCGGCGACGCGGGCGCGCTGCGCTTCGATCTGCTCCTGGGTCTTCTGCTCGGCGTCGCGGATGGCGACGAGGAGGTCCTTGATTTCCTGGGGCGCTTTCTCGTTCGCGAGAATCGCTTCGAGCGCCTGGAGGGCGGTGGCGGAGTGCTTCTCCAGCGTCATGCACATGCCGAGGCCGAACTCCGCGTTGTCCTCGAAGAGCGAGTTGCTCCACGCGGGGCCGCGGCCGTCCTTGCGCTGGCAGTAGGGCGTCGTCGGGAGGTTGCCGCCGTAGATCGACGAGCATCCCGTCGCGTTGGCGATGAGGATGTGGTCGCCGAAGAGCTGCGTGACGAGCTTCACGTAGGGCGTTTCGCCGCACCCGGCGCACGCGCCGGAGAACTCGAAGAGCGGACGGCAGAGCTGCGAGCCCTTCACCGTGTCGATGCCCTTGATGTCCTTGTGCTCGATTTCCGGCAGGTCGAGGAAGTACTTGAAGTTTTCGGCCTCGGGCTTGCGCAGCGGCAGCTGCGGCTCGAGCTTGAGGGCGGGGGCCTTGCCGGCGGCGACGAGAGCGGGCTTGCTCATCGGGCAGACGGTCACGCAGAGGCCGCAGCCGGTGCAGTCCTCCGGGGCGGCCTGCAGCGTGAACTGCTTGCCGGCGTACGGGGGCTTGGCGGCGGCCGTCTTGAACGTGGCGGGAGCGCCTTCGGCCTTGTCGTAGACCTTGCCGCGGATGGCCGCGTGCGGGCAGACGATCGAGCAGTTGAGGCACTGGATGCAGGTCTGCGGGTTCCACACCGGAATGTGGGTCGCGATGTTGCGCTTCTCCCACTGCGTGGTGGCGGTGGGCCAGGTGCCGTCGTCCGGGATCATGGAGACGGGCATGTCGTTGCCCTTCTGGGCCATGAGCTGCGCCGTGACCTTCTGGACGAACTCCGGAGCCTCGGGCGAAACGGTGGGCGGCATCTTGTAAACGCCGGCCGGGGCCGCGGGGACCTTGACCTCGAAGACCGCGTCGCGCGCGGCGTCGATGCACTTCCAGTTCTTCTCGACGACGTCCATGCCCTTCTTGGCGTAGGACTTCTCGGCGTATTCCTTGAGCTTGGCGATGGCCTCGTCCTCGGGGAGGATGCCGGAAATCTTGAAGAACGCGGTCTGGAGCACGGTGTTGGTGCGCGTGCCCATGCCGGTCGCTTCGGCGATCTTGGCGGCGTCGATCACGTAGAACTTGATCTTCTTGTCGATGATCTGCTGCTCGATTTCGTCGGGCAGGTGCTGCCAGACCTCTTCGGCGGAGTAAGGCGAAGCGAGCAGGAACGTGGCGCCCGTCTTGGCCTTCGAGAGCATGTCGTACTTCTCGACGAAGGAGAAGTTGTGGCACGCGACGAAGTCCGCGTTGGTGCAGAGGTACGGGCTGCGGATCGGCGTGGCGCCGAAGCGCAGGTGGGAGGTCGTGAGGCCGCCCGCCTTCTTGGAGTCGTATTCGAAGTAGCCCTGCGCGTAGTTGTCCGTGTAGGTGCCGATGATCTTGATCGAGTTCTTGTTCGCG
>JAFTHC010000148.1 GCA_017457625.1 Kiritimatiellia bacterium | reverse complement strand
GCCCCGACGGAAAGCGATCCGAAGACGATTTCCTGCTGGCCGTTCAGTGGGGAGACGGTTTTGTCAACGTGCGCCGCGTCTATTTCGACGAAGAATTGAAATGCCAGGGCGAAGAAGGGGATTTTTACGATTGGTGAATCCCGACGCACCATGCTCCGCCAATGTCCACCAACTCCCATTGCCACCAATGTCCACCAACGCAAATGCCAATCCAAGTCCCGCCCGGCTTCCGGTTCCATTGACATTGTCATTGTTGACAGTGCCGATTGGTGGACATTGAGAGTTGGTGGACAATCCAAACCCCTTCAACCTTTCAACCTCTTCAACCCAACCAAAGGCCTCCCATGAAACGCCTCGCCCTCCTTCTCCCCCTCCTCGCCCTCGCCGCCGCGCCGGCGCGCGCCGAAGACTCCGCCATGAACGCGCCGGTCGTCCACGCGCGGCGCGACGCAATGGATGCGTTGTTCGGCGGATTGGGGCAGGAAGTTTTTGTTTCCGTCACGAACGGTGTCGTTGACGCCGGGACGCGGGCCCCGGACGGAGACGAGGATCTCTCCTACCATTTCATGGCGTTTTACGATGACGACATGCTCTACGTTCTCGTCCTTGTCCGCGATGACGATGTTTGCACCGACACCTGTCCGACGGGCGCCGTTTCGTGCGCCGCGTGGGACGATGACGCGGTCGAGATTTTCATCGACGGCGAATGCGCGCGACTTCCCGACAGCCGCGCGGACGGTGGCGTCCACCTCAAGCACGGCGGCGAGTTCGCCCTCGTTGCCAACGGTGCCGCGAACAGCGACTTTTCGGGCTATCCGAACTCGTATTCCGGCTGGAACGGCGCCACGCGGAAGCCGGACGGGTTCGGCTCCGCGACGAACAAGTTGTGGGGAGGTTCCGTCATTCGGCGCGGGGAGAAGATGGACTACCTGTTCTTGATTCCCTGGGCCGCGATGGGACGGACGAACGCGCCGGAGCGCATCGGCTTCAACATCGGCGTGCAGGACGACGACGGCGGCGGCCGGCGCGACCACGCGCTTTACTGGACTGGAAATCCCAAGCGCCCCTTCTCCGACGAAAGCGCCTTCGGCGTTCTCGTTTTCGATCCCCACGCAGAGTCCGCCGCAACCGGCGACGAACCCGCCGTGACGGTCGACGGAACCGTCGTGGCGACGAATAACAGGTTCCGGTTCGTCGCCGATCCGACCCGTAGCCAAGAACTCGGAACCGTGGAGTTTCTCCTCCAATGGGCGCCTCGCGAACCTTTCGTCGCCGAGCCCTCTCCGCATGCTTGGACGGAGGCCGAGCAAGCTGCGGACAACCGCTTTGCGGCCAAATGCATCGCAGACGCCTTTCTTCTGGATCGCGAAGCTAAGAAACGGGGGTTCGAGTCGGGAGAAGCAATGGTCCGGGAAGGCATCGCCGAACCGACCGAAGAAGAACTGCGCGCCGCGTGGGCGGCCATTCTGGCCGAAAACCCGTCGGCCGGCCGCGTCGAGGAAACGGTCGAAGCGTCCCATCTCCTGGTCCTCGTTCCCGAAGGCGCTTCGGCCGACGACGACGCGGCCGCCTTGGAAAAAGTCAAAGCGCTTCGGGCCCGCATTCTGGCCGGGGAGGACTTCGCGGCCGTCGCGCGGGAATCGTCCAACTGTCCGTCGCGCGCCCGCGGCGGTTCGCTCGGATCGTTCACGCGCGGACAGATGGTTTCGGCGTTCGAAGAGGCCGCGTTTTCGCAGCCGGTCGGCGTCGTGGGGGAACCGGTGCGGACCGAATACGGCTGGCACCTGATTCTCGTGACGAAACGGGAACCGGCGCGCGAACGCCGGTTCGAGGAGGTCCGAGACGATCTCAAGGCCGATTTGTCCGACAAAAAGCTCGAAAACCGCATCGAACGGCTCCTCAAACCGCTGCGGAAGGCCGCCGTTGTCCAATACGCGCCCGGTTACGGTCCCGCCACGAACGCACCCGCCTCCCACGCGGAGTCCGCGGATGGCGCGAAGGAGCCCGCCCCGTGAACTCTCCTGCCCGCGAGCGGCGAAGCCGCGTCCGGCGCGCGAGATCACGCTGCTGGAGGTCCACCGCGCCGTCGTTGGCGCGAAGCACGAGGTGATCGACCTGCACGCGCACCCGAACCCGCGCTGCCCCGTCGGGCGCAACATCGCCGCCGCGCTCGAGGCGCCCTTCGAGGAGGCGCGCCGCGCGGTGGAGCGGACGCTCGCGCGCCGGACGGTCGCGTCGGTCTCCGCGCCGATCCGCGCCGCGGTCCGCCGCAAGCGCGCGAGGGGAACCCGCGGGGCGTTGGCGGGCGGAGGGGGCGGCCGCTACCGGCCGGCGGCCGCGAGGAAGCGCGCGAGGGCCTCGGCGGTGAGGGGCTTGAGGAGAAGACCGTCGAAGCCGCGCTCCAGGGCGGCCTTGCGGGCCTCGACGTCGGCCGTGACGGCGTAGACCGGAAGCCCTTTCCACCGCGCGTCGGCCCGGAGGCGCGCGCAGAGCGCGTAGCCGTCCATCTCCGGCATCCACAGGTCGGAGAGGACGAGGTCGAAGGGGCCGTGCCGTTCCAGCGCCTCGAGCGCCGCCGCGCCGGAGGGCGCCGTCTCGACGTCCGCGATTCCGGCGCGCTTGAGCATGGCCTGCTCGACCAGGAGGTTCACCGGGACGTCGTCCACCACGAGGACCGACCGGACGGGGCGCGCCGGGGCCGCGGGCGCCGCGGCGCCCGCGGCCCCGGCGGGGGCGGCCCCGGGTTCCGGCGCCGTCTCGACGCCGGGCAGCACGGCGGTGAAGGTCGAGCCCTCGCCGGGCCGGCTCTCCAGGTCGAGCCGCCCGCCCATGCGCAGGAGCAGGCGGTGGCAGATCGGCAGCCCGAGGCCGGTGCCGCCGGAGGCGCCTCCGGCGCCGACCTGGACGAAGGGCTCCATCACGCGGGGCTGGTCCTCGGGGGCGATGCCGACGCCCGTGTCGCGCACCGAGAAGCGCAGCTCGCCGCGGCCGGGCGCGGCCGGGTCCGGCGCGAACGCGGCGCGCAGCTCGACGGAGCCCTCGTCGGTGAACTTCACGGCGTTGCCGACGAGGTTCACGAGGACCTGGCGGAGGCGCTCCTCGTCGAGCAGCAGGCGCGGCATGGCGCCGCAGTCGGCGCGAAGCCCGATCCCCTTCCGCGCGGTCTGGATGCGGAAGGAGGCGGCGACGCGCCCGAGCAGGGCGGGGAAGTCGCACGGCGCGTAGGAGAACTTCATCTTCTCGGCGTCGAGCTTGGAGAGGTCCAGCACGTCGTTCACGAGCGCGAGCAGCGTGTGGGAGCTGAAGAGGATGTTCTCGACGTGGTCGGCGCGCTCGGCCGGGTCGGCGACGCCGTCGCGCAGCATCTCGGAGAAGCCGATGATGGAGTTGAGCGGGGTGCGGATGTCGTGGCTCACCATCGAGAAGAACATGCTCTTGGCCTTCTCGGCGGCGAGCGTCGCGTCCCGTTCGCGGCGCAGCTCCGCGACGAGCGCCAGGTTCGTGCGGTTCAGCCGGGAGAAGAGGGCGTAGCCGACCGAGGCGGCGATCACGAGCAGCGCGAAGACGACGGCCAGCGCGAGCGTGAAGAGGACCATCTGGCGCGCCACCGAGCGGATCGTCCGCTTCGTGGTCTCGTCGAAGTCGTCGACGGTCCGCCCGATGGTCCCGTCGAGGAAGCGCGCGGCGCTGTCCCAGATGTTGGACTTGGCGGCGAAATAGGACTCGTCGTAGAGCATGTCGACCGCCCGCTGGCGCTTCTCGGCCGGGGAGAGCGCCTTCTCCTCGGGCGTGAGCGCGACGTCGAGCAGGTGCTGCGGCATGCGCTCGCGCGGCAGCCCGGTCGCCTCGGCGACGAGGCGCATGGCGCGGTGCTCGTCGTCCTGGAGCCCGAGCGAATGCTCCATCGACTCGTGCAGCATGCGCAGGGCCGTCGGATCCACGCCGGGCATCTCCTCGACGATCGCGATCGCGCGCTCCCGGTTGCGGTCGGCCTTCTCCTCCTGCTCGTAGTCCGCGATGAACTCGGGCCGCCCCGTGGCGGCGTAGTGCCGGACGGCCTGGGTGAGCTTGTCGGAGCCCTCCTTCATCCGCGCCTCGGCCTCCGTGAATCGGCGGTAGGTCCGGTGGAGCTCCGAAACCCGCTCCAGGTCGCGCAGGTGGCGCGCGCTTTCGTGGAAGACGAGCGCGTCGAGCGCGAGCCACGCCAGCGCCAGCGCCGCGAGGACGAACGGCAGGAGGCGGAGGAACCCGTGGAGCCGCTGCGGCGGAGGTTCGGGGGCCGGGACGGGAGCGTCGTGCATGCGGGCATTCTACCAGAGCGCCGCGGGAAAAACAATCGTCCGCGCGTCGCGGTGACTTGCCAAACGCGGACGCCGCCGCTAGACTATGGCGGCACAACAACGAACGGAGAGAACCATGCGAAAACCGTCCGCCCGCCCGCGCCGGTTCCTCAATTGCAGAGGAGCCAAGACGACCGAGAGCGAATGCGTCGCGGAACTCTTCCGGCGCTACCAGGCGCTTGTCGCGGGAGGCGTCAAATGAGCCGCCCGGTCCCGTTTGCGCCCGCCGTCGAACTCGCGCCGATCCCGGCGCCGGCCTCCTTCGAGAGCGACATGGACCGCCCCGTCCCGTTCGACGCGGGGACGGCGGTCCGTCTCGACTGTCCCGACCCGGCGGCGGCACCATGGCTCGAGCGGCACTTCGCCGACTGGTTCGGTGCGCAGGCGCCGCGCGTCGTCGCGGACGCCGGTGAGGCCGCGCCACCCCGCGCGGCGCGGCGCCCGGCGCCGCCCGCCCTCCCGCCCGGCGACGAGGCCTACGCGGTGGAGGCCGGCGAGGGCGGCGTCCGCATCGCGGCCCGCACCCTCGCGGGCGCGCGCTGGGCGGCCTGTTCGCTGCGGCAGCTCGCGATCGCCCGGCGCGGGACGATGCGGACCGACGGGCGCCTCCTGCCTTCGCTCCGGATCTCCGACGCGCCGCGCCTCGCGCTGCGCGCGGTGCACCTGTGCTGGTTCCCCGAGACGCCCCCCGCGTGGATCGAGCGCTCGATCCGCCTCGCGGCGCTGCTCAAGTTCAACTGCGCGATCCTGGAGCCGTGGGGGACGTTCCGCAGCGGGCGGCATCCGTGGTTCGGCTGGCCGGACGCCCCCGCCACGCCGGAGGAGCTCGGCCGCCTCGCCGCGATCGGGCGCGACCTCGGTCTCGTGCTCGTCCCGCAGCTCAACGCCTTCGGCCACGCCTCGCTCTCGCGCACGAGCTCGCTCAAGCACGCCGCGCTCGACCTGCATCCCGAATACGAGCCGCTCTTCGAGCCGGGCGGCTGGAACTGGTGCCTCTCCAACCCCGAGGCGCGCCGCGTCCTGCGCGAGCTCGCGGACGAGCTGCACGAGGCCTGCGGGCGCCCGCCGCTCTTCCACCTCGGCTGCGACGAGGCGCAGCCGCCCTCCTGCCCGGAATGCCGCCGCCGCCCCTACGGGGAGCTCGTGCGCGGGCACGTCGCCGATCTCGCCGCGTTCCTGCGGGAGCGCGGCGCGCGCTCGATGGTCTGGCACGACATGCTGCTCGAACGCGGCGACCCGCGATGGAAGGGCTTCGTCGCGAGCGGGAGCCCGGCGACCGCGGCGCTCGCGGACGCGCTTCCGAAGGACGTCGTGGTCTGCGACTGGCAGTATGCCGACCGCGACCCGGCGCGGCCATCGGACGACTGGCCGACGATGGCGCACTTCCTCGAAAGGGGCTTCGCCGTGGCGGGGTGCCCGTGGCTCAACCTCGGCGCGATGGAGCCGATGGCGGCCTTCCTCGCCGCGCACGGCGGCCTCGGCCTCGTCGCCACCACCTGGCAGCGCCAGGACGGCGCGGCCTGGCGCGACATCCTCCGCACGGCGGCCGGCGCCGCGTGGGGAACGCCCCCGCGCCCCGCCGCGACGCAGTTCGACACCGCATTCGCCGTCGCCCTCCGCCTCGCCGGCCGCGACGCCGGCGTCCGATCCTACCCCGCCACCGGCCTCTACGCGGACCAGCTCGCCCTGCCCTGACCGTCGCGACAAAAAACCGGACGACTGACGCCGCCACGCCGCAGTCCCTTCGCAGCGGCGGCCCCGTCGACTATTCGCGCAACGCGGAAAGCGGACAGACGAAAACGCCGTCCGGCCGCCGGCAGGCGAACTCGGTTCCCGTGAGAACGAGGAGGAAAGAGGGCTCTCCCCAATGGGGTCCGTCCCCTTAACTCCTCCCCAATGGGGTCCGTCCCCTTAACTCCTCCCCGACATTCTCCGTTTCTCTCAGCAACGCCGTCATCGTGAACCTTGTCTCGGTCCAGAATCGTTCTTTACGGCGCGGGCGAATAGCTCGGCGAAGAGCGGAACGTCTTCGGCGTGGGCGTAGGTGCGGACGATTTTGGCGAACGGATCGACAGCCAAGGACGTTCCGTTATCGGAAAGGTGCGGGGCGAACGAATAAATCCTGTGAGTTGACAGGGATGATTCATGACGGCTTCATCGTGACGGTTCGGTCTTATCGTTTGCCAGGGAACTTGGGAAAATCTTTAGTTTGAACCGAGAAGGATCGATGGACGCTTTCTGTAACTTGATTTCCGTTCCTTCCACAAAATGAAGAACCTGTTCCACAAGCTTTGTCGGCGTGCGAGGCCCCAATATTATGGTCGAGACAGATTGTTTGTGAAACTGGTATAGGTAAAAGCCCTTTTCGGGTTTCAGGTTTTCGTTTAAAGCAACGACACGCCACTCCTTCTCATATTTCCATTCTTTGAACTTGGTCGAGAGCATGCGGAGTATCGATTTTTCTTTTTCCAGTAGGTTGATTTCCACACGGTGGCTTTTGTAATGGACGGGCAAGGTCTTCGGAAAATTGGTGGTATCAAATCCAATGACAATTCCAGATCCGTTTTCTGCGTAATGCCCCCACATAAGGATCTCATCCGGCAGGGAAGATAAAGATAAGATTGAAATGTCTCGCGAAATCGCATTGCAATTCAAAAAATGTTGTTTTTCGGCGATTCGTCTCACTTCTTCAAGTTTCTCACGAGTAATTTTGCCCGCCCTCCAAGCGTTCAAAGTGTTTTGATCCGAGACAGGGGCTGGGGAATGAATTCTTCCAGAAGCAGATTCATACTGGAGAACTAAATACGCTCCCGCTTCCTTCCTCGACAATCTGCGACTACGACGAACTCCAGCGGGAAGGCACTCAAACATGTCGTTCAGTTGGTTCGGAGGTGTGAACTTGAGCGATTCATCTTTCAAAGTAAGAGAAGCTCCGTTTACATCTAGATACTTGAACAACACCCTTGGATGTTTGCGTGGATATATCGCAATTGAGTTCCTCATGTTGATTTCCCTTGCTGTTCCTTATCCTACCGTTCTGTCTGTTTGAATGACGGACGCTGTCATCGATTTGATGGTTTCACGTCATCACGAGTTGTACTCCGGTCCAGAACCGGTCGCCTTTACTGCTCCTACACATTTTGATGTTATTCCGTATCGATGTGCACGACCCCGTTGATGATTACGGGCGCAAAATAGTTTTGCATGATTCTTACACAAATCAACCGATTTTGACAGGTTTCGCATTTGGGAAAGTAATCCGCCTGCTTGTTAAAAGGGAAAATTGTGTACCTGCGTTCGGTTGAACCACAGATTACGTTTGGATCATAGACGCTCGTCAAATCCATAGATTTCAGAATTCGTGATAGAGTTTCACGCCTCAATTCACACAATGGGAGATCGTAAAACCGGACAACCTTGTTAAGATCCAACAACGAGTCTAATACATCGCTGGCGGACTGGCAGATGTCTCGGCAATGATTCTGTAGCCCATCGTCGATCACGCGCGAAATGGAAAAATGGTTGTTGGCAATAATATTGTTCCATTCGGGACTCTTCAGGAAGCTCATTCCTTTTTGGGGGTCAACAAACAAAAGCTTGATATCGAGTTTGTTTTCATCGTAGGCCAATATCTTCATGATCGAGTCAATCGTTTCCCTATATGCATGGCTATTGCTTACATATTCATTATGCGTTGCTTCATCTCCATAGATTGGGACAATGATTCGTTCGATTTTGATCAGGATTTCCTTTGGAAGTTTTGATAATGTTCGACCGTTTGAATAAACGATAATGTGTTTCGAATGATCATGGCAAAATGAAACGATGTCATGAAAGCCAGGGTGAAGAGTTGGTTCCCCTCCGCTTATGGTCCAAACGTCGTTGGAACACAATGAAAACTGTCTCTGGAAAAAAGAGTAATCGTCAAGACACAGATTCCTGTCGGTACCTTTTCTTACATTGTGTGATATGCAACACCGGCAGTGGTTGTTGCATTTGTACGTTATGTTGCAGTAACAAATTCTTCTCATCCTTGAAAACCGCCATTAAGGAACGATGCATAAACATCGTTGCCAATTACGATCAAGTGTTTGGTTTGATCGTTTCTTTTTCCTTCGTCGTTACTGGGAAGCCGGAAAACTCATAAACGTCATTCTCCGACAGAAGGTCTTTGCCCATCCAACACCCGCCATTGCATTTGCCGCCGTAGAATATACAGTCTTTGCAAGCCTTTGACAGAACGGCAATTTGATTCTGTAAGAATTTGAGCATCAATCTGTTCTTGACAATTGACCAGGGAATGAATCGACCGTTCTGCTTGAGACAGATGAGCTTGTCCGGATATTGGTTGCAGAATCGAAGATTCAGACTGGCATCGATCAATCCACAGTCCTTGAAATGGCACAACCCATCGTTTTTTCCGACATTGACACCGGTCTTGTACAGAAAACACAAAGGCAACGTATGGTCAAAGTCATAAAACAGATCGTGATTCCGAAAGCTTTCTGTGAGGAATTTTAGCTTTTGCGATAATACCGATTTGGATTGAAGAATGTTCGATGTGCAGTCTAGTGTAAAGGATGTCGTCAGGCGTCCTTTCCCCAATTCAAGGACATTCAACAGCTTTTGAAATAGTTTCTTTTCATCGGTGCCGACCCGAACTTGGACTTCCAACGCTCGGTATCCCGGCTGTTGTAAAACAAATGTGTCTTCAGTAAAAACGGAAGCAAAGTTGAAATTGTATATGATGCTGTCGTGCTCCCGCAACTCCACCTTTTGAATATTCTCGTTGAGCGCGTTTGTGAAGATTGCTATTCTCGGGAAAAATTCCTTCGCGATGGCGATGATTTGCAGAAAGTCTTTGTGGACCGTCGGTTCCCCGCCCATGATTTTGAGGCTTTTTATCCCGTTTGTACATAAATACCCGCACAGCTCCTCAAAAACATCGGGAGACATTTCAGCGTTGCTCCTGGAATTTGCATTGAAGCATGACGAACATTTTGCATTGCAATTCTCCGTCACATAAACTCGCATTTTTATCAAATTGCCATCCATGTCGGCTTTACTCCAAGTTAAAGGTTCTCCGATCCATGCAAGAAAAAAACATCATGAAAACTCCAAGCCGGTTTTCACATAAGGGCATCGTTCGTCTCCAAAGCCAATCGCGCCAGTTCGCCTCAGGGAATGGCCCGGGCATCCTCCATTGCAGAAGTACTTCCATCTGCAGGCATAGCAAACCGAGTTCTCCGCCGGTTCGCATCTGATTCCTTCAAATCGCTTTCGCAAGAGAGCCGCGTCATCGGATAAAATATTGCCGATCGCGAGTTCCGGCAAGCATGTGCATGGCAAAACGGTCCCATCGGGATAAACGTAGACTTTAGCCCGACCTACGCCACAGTTGGAAACCGCGCATTTGGCGATGCGTTCTTTTCCAAGTCTTGCTTCCATTTTTTCAAACAGGCCGAAATCGAACAACTTCCTGATTTTTATTGGAACTTTTGCGATCCGAATCATCTCGTCTACAAAAGAGTTCCATTCGCCCGTCGTCAACGCCCGGGATTTGGCCTCGGCGTCGAATGCTTGTTCCATGGACAACGACCAGGAAGCCACATGTAGTTGAGAGACGACTTCCGACAACAATAAAATGGTGTTCACATTAATCTTATTGACCACCGATGCCACTGTAACATGGAATCCGGAGGCCAGCAAATCCTTGACCGTGCCAACCGCGAGGTCAAACGATCCCGCCCCTCTGATTGAATCGTGGACTTCGCGGTCCCCATCCAAAGAAACTTGTATGTTTATTCTATTCGCATGAAAGCGCAACGGGGCAAAAGCATCCGCCTTTGTCCCGTTGGTCGTAATTGCAACCGAACCTTCCGTTTGGATGGTTCGATCGACAATCGTACAGAAACATGGATGAAGAGTCGGTTCGCCCCCCGTGATTACATACGTATGTTGTTCGAAGAGTTCATCGACCCGAGCCAATAGCTGATTGAGATTGGCAAGCGAAAAATCGCAACTCCCTCTCGTTTTAACCTTTCGGATGCAATGGGGGCAGTGCAGGTTGCATCGTTCCGTAATGAGAAGATACACCTGCACTTTCATCGGGAAGCCACTGGATCAGCCAACACCGAGGGGCGATGTACTACGCACACTCGTGGCCAGTGTCATCCCGTTCAACCCACGCGCCGGCAGAAAGGACAGAAGCTTCTTCCATGGAAACCTCGTTCTCCATCCGCAAATAATCCAAGCTTTGAGGGGTGGTGGACTCGTTAGCGTTCGAACCTGTGGGAACAACTTCGTCAGTCATGTTTTTCTCCTGCGGTTATGGGTTGGTTTGCGTTGCTCAAGACAGATGGGGAGTATAGCCGACGCCAACGGCGGAGTCAAGCGCAAAACCAGCGCGTAATCAGCAAATGTTGAGAAGTGCGAACAACACACTTGCTTGCGCGATGCGCGGTGCCGCTACGCAAATGCGGCGGCGGCTCGGGCGAGAGCCTCGCGGATCGCAAGGTGCTGCGGACACGCCCTCTCGCAAGCGCCGCAGCGCAGACACTCTGCGGCGCGCTTCCTGCCCTGCCGTGAAACCTGCCACCGCTCGAATTTGCGAGCACGCATCCCATCGCGGTAGAGAGTGAGCTGATTGAGCGCGGCGATCGAGCCGCGGATGCCGATTCCCGCGGGACAGACCTTTTCGCAGTAGCCGCACGAGGTACACGGTACGATCGGCACCGCTGCGAGCGCGGCGCGCGCCGCCGCGAACGCCGCCGCCTCGACTTCGTCGAACGGCCGGAAGTGCCCCGGCGCGAGGTACGCGAGGTTGTCGTCCATCTGCGCGAGGTCGCTCATTCCGGAGAGCACCAGCGCGACGCCCTCTTGCTGTGCCGCGAAGCGCAGCGCCCACGACGGCATCGACGCATCCGGCGCGACGCGCCGTAGAGCAACGGCGACAGTGTCCGGAGGATTGGCAAGGAGACCGCCCTTGACGGGTTCCATGACGACAACCGGCTTGCCGTGGCGGCTCGCAACATCGAGGTTCTCCCGCGAGCGAACGACCGGGTCATCCCAGTCCGCATAGTTGACCTGCAGTTGCACGAAGTCGACCTCGGGGTGTTCGCGCAGGAGGCGATCAAGCTCGTCGGGCGTCGAGTGGAACGAGAAGCCGAAGTGCCGGATACGCCCCTCGGCACGATGTTCCAAAACCCAGTCCCAGAGACCGAATCGGTCGAACGCCTCCGTGCGGCCGGGGCCGAGGTTGTGGAAGAGGTAGAAGTCAAAGTACCCAGCGCCGGTGCGCGCGAGCGACGTCTCAAACTGCGCAACCGCCTGCTCGCGCTTTTCACAACCGACCCATGCGGCGAGCTTCGTCGCGAGAAGGAACGATTCGCGCGGATGGCGCTCAACCAGCGCCTTGCGCGCGACCTCCTCGCTGCTGTCGTAGACATAGGCGGTGTCGAAATAGGTGCATCCCGCTGCGAGAAACCGGTCGGTCATCTCGCAAACCTGCGGCAGGTCGATTGCATCGTCCTTGCGGGGTAGGCGCATCAGGCCGAAACCGAGCTTCGCGAGTCCGGAAGGAAACGGGGAGGTGGCGGGGTTCATGCTGCGGAGAATACCACGCCGCCACCCGCCAGCGCAAGCTCGAAGGCCCGTCTGTCCCGTCTGTTCCGTTTCGCATCCGTTCACGCCTCGACATGGTAAGCGCGCCCCTTTTCACTGCCAAAGCAAACGGCGTCCCAGCGGGGTTGGCGTTTACTTTGGTAATCCATTAAATTCAAGTGACTGCACGAATCGATTCCGTATCCGCGCGAGGACTTCGGGATAGGGTTCGCGGATGCCGAGGGGAGCGGTATCGTAGGGCTCGGCGGCCATCGTGGCGAGGAAATCTTCCATATCGCGGAAGAGTGCCGGGGGAAGCGGAAGCGACGGAGTGCCGGGGACGACGAGCTGCAGGAGGCGGAACACGTCCTGCCGATGCTTGCGCAGGTCGCGCTCCTTGACGAACTCGCCGGCGGCGTGGCGGCGGCGCAGATCCATCCAGGCGTGCGCCTTGAGGACGATCAGCGCCTCGGGACCGAGCGTGCTCACGCCGTCGACGTCGCGGCGCTGCGTCCGGATGAAATCGTAGTAGTCTGATTCGAGGAGGATCGCGGAGAGGTTCGACACGTCTTCGCCGAGCGGAATCGGAATGATTGCCGCGCCGTCGCGCGGCGGCGGGAGTTCGACGCGCGAGAAGAGTTCGAGCATCGCCGGATGCGACGGCGACATCGGCTCGACGAAGCGGTAGAGGCAGCGGGAGCCGTCGCGCCGGAAATACGGCTTGTAGCCGCCTTCGCGGACGAACCGCCAGAAGGCCGCGCCGAATTCGGGCGTGACCGTTTCGGCGCACACGACGAGGTCGAGGTCCTTGGTCGGACGGAAGACGGCGCCGACGCGCTCGCCGATCCAGTCGCAGGCGCTGCCGCCGATGAGGACGTATTGGGAGCGGAAGGGGCGGAACGCCTCCGCGAACGTGTCGAGGCCGTTTACCATCGGATGTCCTCCAGAAGTTCCTCCCGCGCGCCTTCGACGCGTTCGTCGTTCGAGCCGCGGGTGGAGAGAAGAAGCGAGAAGGGGTCGATCTCCGAACGTCCCGGCAGGAGGACGGGACGGTTCCACAGTTCGACGCGGAACGCGGCGTCTTCGACGGGAACGGCGGCGCGCTTGAGCGCCGTGAGGTCGCCGCCTCTCGCGTGGACGGCGACGACGGGTTGCGGAGGCGGCGCGAGCGAGGTGCGCGCGGCAAGGGCGCTTTCGCCGGCGGGGACGAACGACGGACCGCGCGGAAGGGCGTCGAGACCGACGATGGCGCGGACGGGGCCCGGAAGCGCGGGCTCGGCCTTCGCCCAGCGTTCGCGTGGCGGCTGCAACCACGAAAGAATCTTGCCGTGTCCGGACGGGCGGGCGGTGCGGAGGGCGAGGCCGAAGCGCTCGAGTTCGTCGAATGCGGCGAGGGCGGTCACGTGGGAGCGTCCGAGAAGACGTTGCGCGGCGTCGAGGTCGAGACCGTCGGGGAAGCAGCCGGATAGCCCGGCCACGACGAGATGCGCCGCGGCCGCGCCGAGCGGCGGAGCGTCCGGACGGCGCGGTCGTGTGGCGCGGCCGACCGCGCGGCTCGCGACGCCGAGGAAGGGCAGGAACGTCTCGCGGCCGGGAACGTGGAAGGGAACGCCGGTGCGGCGGAGGCGGTTGCGCTTGTAGGCCGCAAGGTCGTCCGCGGCGAACACGACTTCCTTTCCGAGAAGGTCGCGCGCCCAGGCGCAGTGCTTCGCGACGGTCTTGACGGAGAGCGGTTCCCCGCCTTTGTCGGCGAGCAGGACGAAGTCGCGGTCGCCGGCGCAGACGTTTTGCACCGAGTAGAGGGACGAAAGCAGCATGGGGAGGCGTCCGTCCGGAACTGGACGGATGGAAAGGGATGAAACGCCCAAAAGCTGCTTCAACGAATCGGTTTTCATGCCATTTGCGTGGGAACAGCGCACATTCTAGTCTTTCGGAATGCAAAAGTAAAGATATTATTTTCCGTTTGCAATTTTCCGATCTCAAATCGATTTTGCGCAACAAAGCCATTTGACATCCATGCGGCTTCCGTGGTAGTTTCAAGTCCGTCGGCGACGCCCAAAACGGCGTCGGCAACATCTACGGAAATCATGGATGCCGCCACGGACAAGCGCACAAAGAAGCATAGAACCTTCGACGAAACGAAGGGGGCCCGGTGCGTCGGTGTTGTCCGCAGCTGGTCGAAACGAGAATGAACGGATGGCACGGGACACCGTGCCCGGCCGAGACGGAGATCGTCCGGCCAACGAACTGGGATGCGTCCAAACGGGGTCCACTCCAAGACGAGGAACCATCGGGGCGCAAAGAAACGCCGAGACTCCCAAGGAGCCGGCGGAGATAAAGAGGAAAAGGGGACGCGGCACGGTCGCGCACGGCAACCCTGCGAAACGGCGGGGCACGAGACCGATGACGCAAACGAACCGGAACGCGGACTCCGACACGAAGAACGAACACGAAATGAATGCGAATCAAACCATTTTCACCAAGAAAGGATTTTTCCATGTCCAACCGCAAGAACGTTTCCGGAACGAGTTCCGAGAATCTCCGCCCCGCGCCGTCGAACGACGACGAAGGAGCCCTTCCGTTTTGGGCTGACGCCTGGAACGAACTCGAAAAGGCCGGCAAGGCCTTCGACTACGAAAACAGGAACTGGAAGAACCGGACACGAATCCTGTTCTGCACGGAATCCGAGGCGGCGCCGTTCTTCCGAACGCCCGCGGAGGAATCCCGATTCGAACTGGCCCGGCTCGGCGGACTCGTCTCGGCTTTGCCGACCCAACGCCGCGGAAAGACGTTGCAGCACCTCTGGGTGCGCGAAACCAACGAAGCCGGAACCGCCCTCAAGGTCCTGGTGCACGAAGCGATCCACGCGGCTTCGTTCGCGCTGGCCGCGCGGCGCATTCCCCTCGATCTGCGGAACGGGGCGGCGGGAGACTGCGTCGGATTCTTCGCCGAGGACATCCTGACGCAAGCGCTGCCGTTTTTCGAAAAGAGACTCGGTATCGAAGGTGCCGACCTTCCTCGCAGGGGAACGCGGAAAGACCGGCTCGCCGTGCGCGGCGGGAAGGGCGCGACCCTGAAGACGATGAAGAAATTCGGCGTGGCGTTCGAACACGAAGACACGACTTGGCGGGCTTGGGTCATGGCCGCCGTGTGCAATGCAGACGATGCCCCGCCCTTGTTCGCCAACATCGTCGAATCCGACGCCAGGCACATGGACGAGGACACGGGCCGCGTCTGGTTCGCGGAGACGTCCTCGCAGACTCTCGTCTGGGCGGACGGATCGCGAGGCGCACGGGCCGCGTATGCCTCGCTCGCCCACGGGGCGATCCACGCGGCGGGAAGAATCCTCGCCAACTGCGGCGTGGACGTCGATCTCGCGAAAACGGGATCGAGCGAATGCGTCGCCTACTTCGTCGAGCGGTTCTTCGAAAACATCTGGCCATGGTTCTTGTCGCGGTTCGCGGCAACGCTTCGCGTGCCCGGTCCGGCGACAGCCGCCGCCGGTTGATTTCTTCTCGCCCAACTGCCAAACCACACCATAACGAAACATGATACCACGCGAAACAACAACAAAGCCGGATCACCGGCGACTTCAACGAGGGCATCGCCGGCGCGAAGACGATCAAGACGCTGGTGATCGAGGACCGGATGGCGGACGACTTCGTGAAGGACACCTCCGAGATGAGGCAGACGGGCGTCCGCGCGGCCCGCCTGCGCGTCAACCCCGACGCGACGGAGGAGGACGTCCGCCGCGCCCTGGCGCTGGTTTCCGCGGACGAGGTGGTCTCCCGGATGGAGAAGGGGCTGGACACGGACGTCGGCGAAGGCGGCGACCTGCTGTCCACCGGCGAGAAGCAGCTGCTCTCCTTCGCGCGGGCCCTGCTGGCGAACCCCCGCATCCTGGTGCTCGACGAGGCGACCGCCTCCGTCGACACGCTCACGGAGCGCAAGATCCAGGAGGCGATGAAGACGGCGATCCGCGGCCGGAAGTCGCTTGTGATCGCCCACCGCCTCTCGACCGTCCGGAACGCCACCTGATCCTCGTCGTCCGGAACGGGAAGATCGTCGAGCTTGCACATGGCTGGTTTCCCTTGCGGCGCCACCTGGTCTAGCAGACCCCGTCCCGCAAGTCACGCGAAAAAAAACGCGTCCGGACTTTCTCGCGCGACTTTTCGGGTCGTTTGCCCTAGTCTCCGAACCGCAACCACGGGAGCGGTTGTGGAGCGGTTATGGGGTCTGTCCCCTCAAGCCCCCTCAACTTCAGAAGGGCCGGTTCAGGGCTTCGCCGAAGGCGGCGAGACGGCCGAGGACCTTGTATTCGAGCTCGGCGCGGTCGTGGATGGACTCCGACCAGGCGCAGCATTCGCCGCCGAGGACGCGACCGGCCAGATCGGGCGGGACGAACGAGAACGGGTCGAAGGCGCGGACGCGGTCCGCCGGAAGCGTCCAGCCGTTCTCCAGCACCCAGGCGCGGTAGCGGTAGGGGTCGCCGGGGAGCCCTTCGGGGAGGGTGAAGTAGGTCTCCTGCACGGGCGACAGGACGACGTCGTGCCCCTTGCGCGCCGCGGCCGCCGCCTCCGCGGCCGGATTCCCGCACCAGACCTGGACGACGGCGGAGGGCGGCAGGTCGCCGCGGCGCAGGGCCTCGTTCCACACGACCGTCCGGCGGCCGCGCGCGGCCAGCTTCTCCGCGAGGCGGCGCGTCAGCCAGCCCTGAAGCGCCGCTTCGTCGGGAAGACCCTCGGCGCGGATGCGCTCGCGGCACCGGGGACAGGAGCGCCAGCGCGCCGTCGGGCACTCGTCGCCCCCGAGATGGACGAACTCCGACGGAAAGAGGTCGCACACGGCCTCGAGGATGCGCCCGCAGAAGTCGACGGCTTCGTCGCTCCCGGCACACAGCACGTCCTCGCAGACGCCCCAGGTGCAGAGCGGCTCGCGCGGGAACTCCGCCCCCTCGCAGGCCAGCTCCGGATGCGCCGCGAGCAGGGCGCGGACGTGGCCCGGCAGGTCGATCTCCGGGACGACGCGGATGCCGAGCGCCCCGGCGAAGCCGACGATTTCGCGGATGTCGCGCGCCGTGTAGAAGAACGGACCGTAGGGGGCGCCGTCCGAGGAGGCGTCCTCGCCGGGCCGCGGCGACGAGGCGCGCATCGCGCCGAACCGCACGAGCTCGGGCATCCCGGGCAGGTCGAGCCGCCAGCCCTGGTCGTCCGTGAGGTGCCAGTGGAAGACGTTCAGGCCGTGCTCCGCCATGCGCTCCAGAAGCGCCTTCACGGCGTCCTTGCCGAAGAAGTGCCGCGCCTCGTCGAGCAGAAGGCCGCGCCAGGCGCAACGGCGGGCGGAGAGTGTGCGTGTCATGCCGCGCGATTCTAGCAGAACGGCGCAGCGGCGAAAAGCGCCGCCTTTGCGGGCGAGGGGCGGATGTGGCGCACCACGCCACGCTACCGCGGGAGGGGGTCGAATCCTGCACGAATCCACGGCGGCCAGCCCGCCGCCTCCTGCTCCGACCGCCGCCGCCCTTGAATCTGCAACACGGTCGGAGAACCCGTGTCAACGGGTCATGCTTCAATTTCACCGTGCGATGCGGGATGCCGCGGGGAGGCGGTGCGGGCCGGGTAGAGGCGCCGACGGAACCGCTCTAGAGCGGCTGCGGGACGGCGAGGCCGAGCGCCTGCAGGTAGCCCGCCTCGGCGCGGCAGTTCGCGAACCGGCAGTTCTCGGCGTAGCGCTCCAGCGCCGCGCGGGCCCGCGCGCGGTCGGGGACGTTCTGCTGGATGGACGCGTAGGTGCTGCGATCGGACTTGGCGAACGCGACGATCTCGTCCCACCCCTCGGGATAGGGGAAGACGCACCAGGCGGAACGAACGGGCATCTTGTAGGGCCAGAACGTCCATCCGATGCCGCTGCGCTCCATGTCCTCGCGGATCGCCCGGCACCAGTCGTCCGTGTTGTGCCCGGTCTCGCCCATGTACATCGGCTTGCCGCACTTGTCGCGGAAGGCGGCGAACTCCGCGACGCGGCCGCCGTCGTAGCCGGGGTTCCCGAAGCTGTAGTGGTGGCACTCGTACATCATGTTCGGGTCGCGGCCGAAGTCCGTGAAGGGCGCGAAGTTCCCGTTCCACTGCGCGCCGGCGAGGATCACGATGTGGTTCCTGTCGACGCTCCGGATCGCGTCGAGGGCGAGGAACAGGACGGATTCGAGCCTTTCGTTGAGCGCGTCCGCGTTCGCGAGGCGGCTGGAGATCGGCTCGTTGACGAGGTCGTAGGCGAGGACGGCTGGCTCGTCCGCGTAGTGCGCGGCGATTTCCTTCCAGAGCGCGGCGAACTGCCGCTGGTACTCCTCCTCCTCGAAGAGCCACGGGTAGCCGTGCGAGTCGTCGATGTTGTCGCCGGTGTTGCCGCCGGGGCAGTCGTGCATGTCGAGGATGACGCGCAGGCCGTGCCGGCGGCACCAGCCCACGGCGTCGTCCAGCCGCCGGAAGCCATCGCCCGGCCCCGTGAGGTCGAGGTAGTCCTCGTCGGTGAAGAGCTTGTAGTGGAACGGGAGGCGCACCGTGTTCGCGCCGGTCGCGGCGATGAAGGCGATGTCGTCCTCGGTCACGTAGCCGTCCTTGAACGCCCGCCAGAAGGCGCGCGTCCGGGCGGGGCCGACGAGCTGCTTGAACATCTCGTCGATGAAGTGCGCGGAGTTGCACGAGCCGCCGAACCCGAACATGTAGCCCTCGGGATTCAGCCAGTGCCCGAGGTTCGTGCCGCGGATGAAGAACGCGTCTCCGCGGGCGTCGACGAGGCCGCGCCCCTCGACGCGGACGAAGGGGATGTCGTTCATGGTCGGCGGGCGCGGGCAGGGGAGGGGATGGCGGCGGTCTCCAGCGAATGGGAGAGCACGGCGAGGGACTGCGCCAGGTCCATGTTCTGCACCACCACGCCCGGCGGAACGTCGAGTTGCACCGGCGCGAAGTTCCAGATCCCGCGCACACCCGCCGCGACGAGCAGGTCCGCGCACGCCTGCGCCGCCTCCTCCGGCACCGTGAGAATGCCGAGCCGGAGCGAAAGCCGGCGCACGAGGCGCACGAGGTCCTTCATCGGCCGCACGCGGACGCCCCGGATCTCGAGACCGTCGAGCGCCGGGTCGCCGTCGAACGCCACCGCGATCGAGAGCCCCTGCTCGCGGAAGCCGCGGTAGCCGAGCAACGCCCGCCCGAGCGAACCCGCCCCGACCAGCGCCGCATCGGAGACGTTGTCCCATCCGAGCGCGGCCTCGAGCGCGGCCTCGAGCGCCGCGGAGGAATGCCCCACGCGCGGCTTCCCCGCGACGCCGGACATCGCGAGGTCCTTGCGCACCAGCACCGGGTCGAGCCCGAGCTCCGCGGCAAGGGCCGCGCTGGAGACGTTCGCCTCGCCGCGCGCCCTCCGCGCGCGGACGGCGCGCAAATACACCGGATACCGGCGGATCGTCGGCAGAGGCAGGGCGTCGGGGCGTGGCTTGGCTTCCATGCCGCGGCAGTCTAGCACACTCCGCCGCGCCGGGGCAAGAGCGAGGAGAAATCGCTTGCTTTTATATCGATATTTTTATATCGTATTGAGCCCGTCACCCCAACCCCATCGTTCCATGGACACCATCTGCGTCAAAGTCTGCATCGGCACGACGTGCTACCTGCTCGGCTCGTCGAAGCTCGTCGATCTCGAAAACCGCCTCCCCGCCGCCTGGAAGGGCCGTGTGGACGTCTCCGGCTGCACCTGCCTCGACCTGTGCGACGCCAACGGCGTCTGCAACGCGCCGTTCGTGAAGGTCGGCGAGACCGTGGTCCCCCACGCCACGCCGGCCACGGTCGTGGCCGCCATCGCGGACGCCCTCGGCGAGCCGATCCCCCCGGAGGCCCTCGCATGACCAACGGTGCCGAAATCATCCGCCGCGAGCTCATGATCCGCCTCGTCCGCGCGTTCGACGCGGGCAACCTGGCGGAGACGATCGACCGCATCCCCGTGGAGATGCGCCCGCGGGACGCGCCGTTCAGCCGCTCCTCGGTCTGGCACGACCGCGCGGTGCTCAAGTACCGCATCATGGCGCTGCTGGGCTTCTCCTGCGAGAACGAGACGGACGAGGCCCGCACGCTGCGCTCCTACCTCGAGGAGATGCGCGAGGCGCCGCCGCCGCGCGGCGACCCGATCACGGTCTGCTCCGCGGGCTGCGACGGCTGCCGCGACCGCGCGTTCATGGTGACGGACAACTGCCGCGGCTGCTTCGCCCGCCCCTGCGAGTGGAACTGCCCGAAGAAGGCGGTCACGGTCGCGAGCGGGCGCTCGTCGATCAACGAGGCGGCGTGCGTGCGCTGCGGCAAGTGCGCCCAGGTCTGCCCCTACAAGGCGATCGTGGAGGTGTCGGTGCCCTGCGAGGCCGCGTGCCCCGTCGGCGCCATCCGCAAGGACGCGCACGGCCACGCGCGCATCGACTTCGCCAAGTGCATCTTCTGCGGCGCGTGCTTCCGCGCGTGCCCCTTCTCGGCCGTGATGGAGAAGTCGCAGCTCGTGCAGCTGCTCTGCGCGCTGCGCGCCGGCGAGAAGCTCACCGCCGTCGTCGCCCCCGCCGCGGCGTGGCAGTTCCCGGGCAGCGTAGAGCAGCTCTTCGCCGCGATCCGCGCGCTCGGGTTCGACGACGTGATCGAGGTCGCGCGCGGCGCGGAGATGACCACCGAGCACGAGGCGCGCGAGTTCGTCGAGCGCCAGAAGGAGGGCAGGGGAATCATGACGACCTCGTGCTGCCCGGCGTGGGTGAACCTGGTGCGCAAGCACCTGCCGGCGTTCCTGCCGCACGTCTCGGACACGCCCTCGCCCATGGCCTACGCCGCGCGCATCGCCAAGGAGCGCCGGCCGGACAACCGCGTCGTCTTCGTCGGCCCCTGCATCGCCAAGCGCGACGAGGCGCTGCGCCGCGAGAACGTCGACTTCGTCCTCTCCTTCGAGGAGCTCGGCGCCGTTTTCGCCGCGCGCAAGATCGCCCCCGTCGCGCTCGAGCCGGCGAAGCTCGACCGCCCGGCGCGCGAGGACGCGCGCAACTACGCCAAGAGCTGCGGCGTCACCGCCTCGGTCCTCGAGGGCCTCAAGGGCGAGCTCCCGCCGGACTTCAAGCTCGACTCGCGCTTCATCGACGGGCTCGACCGCAAGTCCGTCGCCCTCGTCCGCCTCTACGCCGCGGGCAAGCTCCCCGGCAACTTCCTCGAGGTCATGTCCTGCAAGGGGGGCTGCGTCGGCGGCCCCTGCTCCCTCCACTCATGAAAACGATCGTCATCTGCATGGGCAGCTCGTGCTTCGCGCGCGGCAACGCCCGCAACGTCGAGCTGGCCGAGGCCTTCCTCGACTCCCACCCCGAGATCGAGGCGCGCGTGGACCTGCGCGGCGGCCTCTGCTGCGACCGCTGCGCCGACGGCCCGAACGTCGTCGTCGACGGCACCGTCCACACCCGCGTCGACGAGCCCGCCATGCGCACAATCCTCGACGGCCTGCTCGGCTAGCACCCCCCGCG
>JAFTHC010000147.1 GCA_017457625.1 Kiritimatiellia bacterium | reverse complement strand
GGCCCGGCATTTTCGGCTACGCCTCCAAGTGCGGTGCATGAGACCGTGCGCCCGCCCCGTCCCATGCGCCGCCCCCCGATTCCTGACCGATTACGCGCGCGCGGAAAAAAGCGGTTGAATCGCGACCGCCGTTCTGGTAGACTCGCACGCCGTTCCACGGAGAGATGTCTGAGTGGTCGAAGGTGCCTGACTCGAAATCAGGTGTGCCGCAAGGTACCGGGGGTTCGAATCCCTCTCTCTCCGCCATCCTTTTCCCGCGGGACCCGTCGCGCCCCGGGTCCCTGCCGTGAAATTCTTCCTCCGGGCCTTCCTCCTGCTCGCGTTCCTGCTCGCGCTGCCCTTCCTCCTCGAGGCGGGGCTGGCGGCCTACGACTACAGCGAGCCGATCGCCCGGCCCGGCGCCGCGGAAGCGGACGGCGCGGCCGTGGCCGAGGGCCTCAACCGCCGGTTCTTCTCCGAGCCGCGCTTCCGCGCCGTCGGCCTCGGGTTCCGGTTCGAGCAGCCCGCGTCCAACGTCGTGGCGCGCGGCGAGGGACAGGCCGCGGTCCGGGGCCGTTTCCGCCTGCTCGCGCTCGCGACGGTGCTGCCCCCGGAAGCCGGCCCCGCGCCGCCCGCAACCGCCGTCGAGCGCGTCGCCTTCAACTTCGTCCTCCCCGTGCCCGAGCAGCGCCGCGCCGCGCGCGCCGTTGCGGACGGGACGCCGCTGGTCTGGGCGTTCGAGCCGGAAACGGACGCGGACCGCGAGGCCGCGGCGAAGCTCGATTCGTTTTCCTTCCGGCCCGACCGGACGTTCGAGATCGACCTCGATTTCCGCACGCCCGTGCCGCCCGGCCTTTCCGCCGTTTTCACATACTCCAAGGGAACGCGTTCGATCCTCCGGGGCTCCTTCCTCGAACCGGTCGCACGCAAATTCATGAACATCGCGCCATGAACGCACTCGTGATCCTCGCCGACGGCTGCGAAGAAATCGAAGCCGTGACCATCGTCGACGTCCTCCGCCGCGGCGGGGTGGACGTGACGGCCGCCTCCCTCTCCGGCGACCCGCGCGTCGTCGGCGCGCACCGCGTCGCGATCGCGGCGGACGCGCCGTTCGAGCCCGAGACGGCTTCCGACTACGACCTCGTGGCGCTGCCCGGCGGCATGCGCTGCATGGAGGCGCTGCGCTCGCGCGCCTACGTGCTCGCCGCGCTGCGCGCCGCCGCCGCCGCGGGGCGGATCGTCGGCGCCGAGTGCGCCTCGCCCGCCGTCCTCGGCGCGGCCGGCCTGCTCGAGGACCGCCGCTACTGCTGCTACCCCGGCATCGAGGCGCAGATCGAAAGCGGGACCTACGACCCGGCGGCCGCCACCGTGCGCGACGGCAACATCGTCACGGGCACCGGCCCCGGCACCGCCGCCGCGTTCGCGCTCGAGCTGCTCGAGGCGCTCGCCGGCCGCGAGACGCGCGACAAGGTCGCCGCCGCGATGCTGCTCGCCTAGCCGCGGGAGGCCCCGCCACATGGCCGTCTCCATCCGGATCCAGGGGCTCTCCAAGCGCTTCGGCGCGACGCTCGCGCTCGACCGCGTCGACCTGCGGATCGAACCCGGCGAGCTCTTCTTCCTGCTCGGCCCCTCGGGCTGCGGCAAGACGACGCTGCTGCGCCACGTGGCGGGGTTCTACGAGCCGGACGAAGGGTCGGTGCTGATCGGCGGCGAGGACGTGACGCACGTGCCGCCGCACAAGCGCGACACGGGCATGGTCTTCCAGAGTTACGCGCTCTGGCCGCACATGACGATCGCCGAGAACGTCGCCTTCGGCCTGCAGATGCGCAAGGTCCCGAAGGCCGAGACCGCGGCGCGCGTCCGCGCGGCGCTGGCCGCGGTGAAGATGGAGGACAAGGCCTCGCGCAAGCCCAACCAGCTCTCCGGCGGCCAGCAGCAGCGCGTCGCGCTCGCCCGCGCGCTCGTCGTGCAGCCGCGCTGCCTGCTGCTGGACGAACCGCTCTCGAACCTCGACGCGAAGCTGCGCCTCGAGATGCGCCTGGAGATCCGCCGCATCTGCAAGGAGGCGGGCCTCACGGCGCTCTACGTGACGCACGACCAGAAGGAGGCGCTCTCGATCGCCGACCGCCTCGCCGTGATGCAGGCAGGGCGCCTGGAGCAGGTCGGCACGCCGCTGGAGGTCTACCGCCGGCCGAAGAACCGCTTCGTCGCTTCGTTCATCGGCGAAACCAACTTCCTCCCGCCGGACTTCTTCGGCGCGCAGGCGTCCTTCCCCGGCGCGGCCGCGCTCTCGGTCCGCCCCGAAGCGGTCCGTCTCGGCGCGCCGCCCGCCGGCGCGCCCGCGCTGCGCTTGCGCGGCACGGCGCACGGAACCGTCTACCTCGGCGAAACCGCCGAGCACCTGCTCGACACGGGCGTGCCCGGCGCGCCCGAGCTCAAGGTCTTCGAACTCGCCCCCGAAATCCTCGCGCGCGACGAAGCGCGCCCCGTCGAGGCGTGGGTCGCCCCGTCCGACGTCGTCCCCCTTTCCGACTGACCATGCCGTTCTACCGATACCAGGCCAAGAAAACGGAGGCCTCCTGCGAAAAATGCAGAGACGGCTTCGACCTGCGCCAGCGTCTTTCGGACCCGGCGCTGGAGGCGTGCCCGTGGTGCGGCGCGCCCGTCGCGCGCGTGCCGGCGCTCGCCGCGATCGGCTTCAGCCGGTCGGGCCTCGACGACCGCGCCCGCGCCGCCGGCTTCACCAAGCTCTCCCGCATCGGGAAAGGCGAATACGAACGAAATTTCTAGGGACGGGATTCCGGATCGGGGATCAGCGCGCCCGGCCGTCAAGACCATTCGACCATCCATACCATCAGACCATCAGACCATGAAGGGCATCGTCCTGGCCGGAGGATCCGGCACCCGCCTCTACCCGATCACGCGCGCGGCGAGCAAGCAGCTGCTGCCCGTCTACGACAAGCCGATGGTCTATTACCCGATCTCGGTCCTGATGCTCGCGGGCATCCGCGACATCCTCGTGATCAGCACGCCGGAGGACCTGCCCGCGTTCAAGCGGCTCCTCGGCGACGGCTCGGACTTCGGCGTCCGCTTCTCCTACGCCGAGCAGCCGCGTCCGGAAGGCCTCGCGCAGGCGTTCCTCGTCGGCGAAGGGTTCATCGCGGGCGAACCCTGCGCGCTCGTGCTCGGCGACAACATCTTCTTCGGCGAGGGGCTGCAGCGCACGCTGCGCGCGGCGGCGGCGGAAGCGGCGACCGGCGCGCACGTCTTCGGCTACCGCGTGAGCGACCCGGAGCGCTACGGCGTCGTGGAACTCGACGCGGAGAACAACGTGGTGGGGCTCGAGGAGAAACCGGCGCGGCCCAAGTCCCCGTGGGCCGTGCCCGGGCTCTACTTCTACGGACCGGACGTGGCGCAGATGGCCCGGTCGATCGAGCCGAGCCCGCGCGGCGAGCTCGAAATCACGGACCTCAACCTCGCCTACCTGCGCGAAGGCCGCCTCAAGGCCAAGCTCCTCGGCCGCGGCATCGCGTGGCTCGACACGGGGACCTACGGGTCGCTGCTGGAGGCGTCGAACTTCGTCGAGACGATCCAGAACCGCCAGGGGCTCAAGATCGCGTGCCTCGAGGAGATCGCGTTCAACCACGGCTGGCTCTCCCGCGAACGCCTCGCGGAGATCGGCCGCGGCATGGCCAAGAACGACTACGGGCGCTACCTGCTGCAGCTCGCGGAGCGGGGCCAGAGCGGCGCGCCGCGGCCGGAGCGCGCCTAGAACAGGCTCGCCTTGTCGGTCTCGAGCGTTTCGTCCCAGAAGCGCGGCGGCTTGTCGTCGCCCGCGATGGCCGCGATCGGCTTGGTGGTGATCTGCTTGCCGCGCGCGCGGACGCCCTTCACGGCGACTTCGTCCTCGGTCTTGAACTTCTTCTGCAGGATGCGCTGGCCCTTGGCGGGGCGGAACTTCATCCACACGAACGCGGGCGTGCCGGCCTGCAGCAGCCGGACGGTCCCCGGCTCGGGCAGCAGCGAATACTCCTTGTTCATTATGGTCCCGCCGAACGAGAAGCGCTTGATGCAGCTGAAGGGCACTTCCTTCTCGGTGTAGACGCACGTGTAGAGCTTGTCGCGGTCGAAGACTTCGCAGAGCATCAGGTCCTTGTCGACGAAGACCTTCTCGCGCTCCGGCGCCGGGACGACCTTGTAGCGGCCGTCCGGCCAGACGAGCAGCAGCTTGTCCAGCGACGAGCATTCGAACGCCGGCTCCACGCCGCGCAGCGCGTTGCCGAGGAAGCCGGCCTCGCGGTCGTAGCAGACCTGGACCTTCGTCGCGGTCACCGCGCGGACGTCGATCGAGTCGAACGTTTCGGCCTTGGTGAGACGCGGGAAGCGCTCGACCGTGACGGTCTTGAACTTCTTCTTGGGCGCCTTCGCGGGCTTGGCCGCGGCGGCCCCCGCCCTGCCCTTCCTGCCTTTCGCGTCGGGCTTGGGCTCCGGCACGACCTCGACCTGGACGTCGTGGTAGCGGTATTTCTTGATGAGGTTCTCGAGGTAGCGGATCGTGTAGCGCTTGAGGGAGCCGAGGTTCTTTCGCACCTCGTCGAGCTCCTTGAGGATGCCCTCGATCTCCTCGCGGTTCTTGTTGATGTCGAAGAGCGAGATGCGCCGGATCGGCACGCCGAGCAGCATCTCCACGTCGGCGTCCGCGATCGGGCGCACGAGCTTGTCCGCGAACGGCTTGAAGCCCTTGAAGATTTCCGCCTTCACCGCTTCGCCCGTCGTGCACTTCTCGATGCGCTTGTAGATGCGCTCCTCGACGAAGATCTGCACGAGCGTCTTGCGGTGCTGCTCCTCCAGCAGCTCGCCTTCGCGGATCTCGAGCTCCCGCTTGTTGAGCGCGAGGAGCTGGTCGACGTTGGCGCGCAGGACGTGCGAGACCGTCGTCACGACCGGGCGGTTGTTCTCGAGCACCGTCATGTTGGCGGTGATCGCGCACTCGCAGTTCGTCGCGGCGTAGAGCTGCTTGACCGCCTTGGCCGGATCGGTCCCGGGCAGGAGCGTGAGGATGATCTCGGCGTGGTCGCTCGTGCCGTCGTGGATGGACTTGACGGGCACCTTGTGCAGGCGTGCGGCGTTTTCGATCGAGTTGATGAGCGTCTCGGTCGTCTGGCCGTAGGGCAGCTCCGTCACGACGATCTGCTTCTGGCCGCGCTCCTCGCGCGTCTCGAACACGGCGCGGCAGCGGATCTTGCCGTTGCCGTCCTCGTAGCCCGAGCAGTCCACGAGGCCGCCCGTGGGGAAGTCCGGCACGAGCGCGGGCTTCGCCTTCGGGTTGCGGACGATCTCGATCTCGGCCTCGAGCAGTTCGATGAAGTTGTGCGGCAGGATGAGAGTCGCCATGCCGACGGCGATGCCGTTGGCGCCGAGCATGAGCAGGAGCGGCAGCTTGCTCGGCAGCAGCACGGGCTCCTGGTTGCGCCCGTCGTAGCTCGGGATGTATTGGGTCGTCTTCTTGTTGAAGATCTCCTCGCGCGCCAGGTCCGTGAGGCGGCACTCGATGTAGCGCGGCGCGGCCGCCTGGTCGCCCGTGTAGATGTTGCCGAAGTTGCCCTGCCCTTCGATCAGGTAGCGCTTGTTGGCGAGGTTCACGAGCGCGCCGTAGATCGACTGGTCGCCGTGCGGGTGGTAGAACATCGTGCGCCCCACGACGGTGGCGACCTTCACGAAGCGGCCGTCGTCCATCTCGGAAAGGGTGTGCAGGATGCGGCGCTGGACGGGCTTGAGGCCGTCCTCCACGGTCGGGATCGCGCGGTCGCAGATCGCGTAGGAGGCGAACTGCAGGAAGTTGTCGTCCATCACGCGCGCCATCGGGCCGCCGGAGGCCGGCGCGAAGGGGCCGGGCTCGGCCGGAGGCTCCGGCGGGTCCGCCGGAGCCTCCGGCAATGACGGGGGCGCCTTCGGCGCCAATGACGGAGGCGGCGGGGCCGCCAATGACGGGGGCGCCTTTGGCGCCAATGACGAATTGTCAGGT